>JBCBCD010000089.1:0-13016 GCA_038530915.1 Bacteroidota bacterium | reverse complement strand
AGTACCTTCCATTTCTTTTTCAGACAATTGCTTCAGATGCTTTTGATAGGAGTGTTTCTCGACTTCAAAAGCACCATACTTTCGCATGTATTCCAATTCAGTTAAGCCTTCTTTTTTAGCTGCTTCAGATAAGCCCTTGGTGTTTTCAAAAATGTATTGATAGTATTCATCAATATTGATTTTTTCACCTTCACGATAAGGAGATAGGAAATGCTTACGTATCCCTAGGCTACCGTCAGGATCGATTCGCCAACTCAACTCGATCCAAAACTCATCTTCTTCCCAAACTTCGCCTGGATTTACTTCATAGGTGAATTCTACCTTTTTGCCTGCTCTACGTGCCGCTTCACGTAAAACGGGTTGTCTAAATGCTATCCACATACCTGAATGTGTAGCATAACTATTCAAGTCGTGGCGCTCGGCAGAATGTCCCATTGGAAGGACATAATCAGCAAAGAAAGCCGTTTCATTCCAGGTAGGGGTCATCGCTATGTGCAAGCCAAACTTACTTTCATCAGAATAGGCTTCTATCCATGAAAAACCATCGGGATATGTCCAGACGGGGTTGAATACCCTTGAGAAATAAACATCCATTTTACCTCTCCCTTCCTTCAAGAAATAGGGCAATAAGAAGCTCATTTCAAACATGGCCAAGGGATACTCATTCGGAAAGTGCAATTCGTTCCAAAACTTCTGTGCGGGAGGCACATCGAAGAATTTAGGTTTGAATTTGTTCCAACTATTAGGCGATGTTCCTCCTACTGTGCCAATACTTCCAGTCAATACATTAAGAAAATGTAGACTACGAGAAACACACCAACCTCCTAGGTTGCCTGCTGCTGCACTCCGCCAGTTATGAGTAGCAAAGCGTTCTCCTGCTTCGCCAATTTTTCTAGCTACTTCTATGATGACATCTTTCTTAACGCCGGTTTCTTTTTCGGCAAACTCAGGAGTATAGTCCACATAAGCTTTACGCATTTTTAAAATATAATTCTCAAAAGTAACCTCAGTTTGAGGATGCATTTTCTGAAGATATTCCTGCCAGTTGGTCCAATTTTCAAGGAATGGACGATTGTACAAGCCTTCGTCCAAGATGATTTTTGCCATAGCCAATAAGGCAGCTGCTTCAGATCCTGGATAAGTAGGCATCCAATAATCAGACATACTTGCTGTATTCGAAAGCCTGGGGTCCATAGTTGCCAGCTTGGCTCCTTTCATTTTTGCTTCTATGATGCGTTGTGCATGAGGATTGAAATAGTGACCACTTTCAAGGTGAGCGGATACCAATAGAATGAATTTAGCATTGGCATGATCAGGAGAAGGACGGTCATATCCATACCAGATGTTGTAACCAAATCGAGCACCAGATGAGCAGATATTGGTATGACTATTGTGTCCATCTACGCCCCATGCTTGTAAAACCCGATTGGCATATCCTTCGTGTCCGGGTCTACCTACATGATAAGCAATCTCATTGTGTCGTTCTTCCTGTAAGGCTTTGCGTATTCTTGCAGCAATATCGTCCAACACTTCGTCCCAGGATGCTCTCTCCCATTTTCCTTCCCCTCTTTTGCCTACTCGTTTTAAGGGATATAAAATTCGATCGGGGTCAGTGATTTGATTGATGGTCGCAGGACCTTTGGCACAGTTTCTTCCTCTACTTCCGGGATGATAAGGGTTGCCTTCAAATTTTTGAATGCTATTGCTTTCCTTATCAACATAAGCGGTTAGTCCACAGGCACTTTCACAATTGAAGCAAGTAGTGGGGACTATGGTGTAATTTCTTTTTACTCGCTTTGGGTGAGCATTTGCATCATACTCTGTCCAATCGTCCCATTGCTCAATTGGTGGGAAACTCTTCAATTGGCCTTGTTCAGTAAGTGATCCCAGAGAAGGAGTTCTTTCCTCATGTAGGTTGGGGATCAACTTTAGTTTTTCGGCAATGCGTTCTATTATGCTATGTTTTTTTGACATGATTTTGCTTTAAGGTGGTTAGCTTAATGGGATTCTTTGAGGAGCTTCTACCCAAATGTGTTCGGTGTAATAAATACCAATTAGTGTTGCGATCCCTGAGATAGTCAGGGTCATTGGGTTAACACTGCCAAATAGGACTAAAGCAATTGGAATAAAATTCCCAACTAATATTGTACCGAAATAAAACATTCTTGAATATCTTCCCTTGGTTATCATCATTACTGTACGCTTTGCATCAACTGTAGGATGAGGGGTAGTCAATTCAAAAAGCATTACTAATAAGTTGAAACCGATGCTTCCTGCTAATAAATAGGCTAAGTATTGTGTCCATTCTGCTGATGCCTCAACAAAAAGGGATATAATCAAGAAAATAGCAGCCCCAGCCATTAAGCTATGTATCAACATATGAAGTGCAAGTGTTGGGGATTGCCAAAAATCTCGTCCTTTCGCTTGTGCAAAAAGAAAAGCGGTGTAAACTGCTACAACGACAGCAACTAAAGCAGTTATCCAGCTTAATACAGGCATTACAGCATCTAGGCCAAAAAATAATGCCGTGCCAATAATAGTCAACAAACCACCATAAGCAGTAATCGAATAGCCTCCTTTCACCAACCAGGAACCCCAATGTGGGCGGAGGAGCACATAAGCAAATCGTTTTGGTTGGTCCAAATCCATGATTAGAAAGATGCCTGTTAATGCAAGAAACACCAATGCTATACCCAAGCTCCACCAGCTGGTTGCCTTATTGGCTTCAGCCCACCCAAATACGCTTGCTAAGAATGGAACGAGAAAGGCTCCGGCAGAAATGGCTTTTGTCAAAACATAAGCAGATACTTCCCAGCCCCAAAGGATGCCTTTATTTGGAGTATCATACACTCTTCTTGCCTCTTTGCCCATCAAAACTTCGACAGATTTTTTTGGACCTTTTTTCGCAATCTCACCAGCTGTTTGGTATTGATCATTGGCTTCTAAAAGTGCAGAGACTACATCACCATTTGAAAAGGCTAATTTCTCGGCTTCTTTAGCAAAATGGCCAACACCCAAAGACTGCTGACTCCATAAATAAGTCCCTGTATTTTCTGTAGCAGAAGGATTGAGTGAAGCTTCATCACCATCTATATAGAATAAATTGGGTTGAGTGCCTTTGGCAGCTTTTCTTACACTTACCTGTTGACGGGAAAGCAATTGTGCAATTTCAGAATTGGAATCCTCCATATCTCCCGATATGATGGCATGTTCAGGACATACATTAACACAAGCGGGTTCCAGCCCCACATCGATTCTGTGCGCACAGTAATTGCATTTAGCAGCAGTATGAGTCTCCGGATCTATATATAAAGCATCATATGGACATGCCTGCATGCAAGATTTACATCCAATACAACGGTCTTTGTCAAAATCTACAATGCCATCTTTTCTGTAAAAGAGTGCCTCAGTAGGACAAATTTCTACACAAGGTGCTTCGGTACAATGATTGCACCGCATCACTGAAAAAAGCCGACGAGTATCAGGAAATTCTCCCTTTTCTACTTGTTTTACCCAGGTTCGATTGACCCCTACAGGGACATTGTGTTCTGACTTACAGGCCGTAGTACATGCATGACAACCAATGCACTTTCGATTGTCAATAACAAATCCATATTTCATGCTATCCGTTTTGTTAGGTTGGGTGGCTGTATGAAGTGGTGTGACAAAAATAACTAACACTTTGTGATGGCCTCTTTTTAAGCTGCTCTGCGTTGAGTCCTCAACTGATATGCATCACCTTACGGTCTCGTCTTGATCAGCATTAAAAATCTGCTTGATCAAAAGCACTACTTATTTTTGTCACACCACTTACTTCTTACATTCAAACATATGAAAATGTGTTCATAAGTTGGCAAATATCACACTTGTTTTATCGAAAAAATTCCGATAAACATACTTTTCGCCAAACTCAATTCTGAATTTATTGAATTAACCTAACAATTATGTGCATTTACCTTGGGGTGAGGAAACAGGTCTTCTTCATTTTCAGAAGGCCGTACAGTAAGACACTTGAAGTCTTTTTCAATCAATATTCTCAGTACTTGGGAGTCTGAAATATCTTTTTCGTACTTGATGGAAACCAATGAAGAGTTGGCCCACTCGTCTATCTGTGCTTTAGGCACACTAATGGTAATGCGGTTATTAGAGAAAGTTGCTTTAATATGCTTCGCCTCAGATTTTACGATACGATATGTCATCGTACTATAAACGTAAGGACTAAACTGGATAGTAGATACTACTTTTCCTAACTCTTTGAGCTGTCTGATCTCGCTTTGAGATAATCTAAGCCTTACAGAATTGTCTTTGATTCGGATTTTCATGGTTAGGATGGTTTTAATAATGAAATAATAGACATAGATGGATATGGTGGTGTACAAGGTAATCTATGTCATTAATTAATCCAAGTTGAGGTTGGCAAACCCGAAGGATGAGACAGCCTCAACTTGGATTAATTAGAAATTTAATATAATTTTTTGTGAGTAAGCACGATGAAAATCACCATAAATGGGTGATGCAAGTATTAGGAATTCCCGATAAAAGAAAAATAATTAAGAATTAAACTCCAACTTCACATTCTGCTTGGCAATAATATCCAAATGGTCTTTAATTTTGAAATAGCTAGGATCAAATTCCTTATCCCTAATTTTGGACTGCTCTTTTCTTCTGATGCTTCTGGCAAACCTTCTAACTTTTTCTTCTGTATCTAAAATCAAACCCGGCACCTGTACATTATTGCCTTTATCATCCTTAGCAACCATAGTTAAATAAGAGGAATTACAGTGCTTGACATAGCCGTCTTGAATATTTTCGGATTCTACTCTTAAACCTACTACCATGGAGGTTCTACCTGTGTAAACGACGGAGGCTTTCATTGTCAAAAGCTCACCTACTTCAACTGGGTTCAGGAAGTTTACTCTGTTAACAGAAGCTGTTACACAGTAATGGCCTGAATGTTTGGATGCGCAAGCAAATGCTATTTGATCCATCAGGTTTAAAATATATCCACCGTGTATTTTTCCACTAAAGTTAGAATGAGATGGGAGCATCAACTGTGTAAATGTAATTTGAGAATCTTCGACCCTTTTGAAGTTCATGATGGTATGTTGGTTTATAGTTGTTACTAAGAAACTAACTGACTATTCACATGATTTTCGATAGACTTCAGTATGTTGTTAGCTTGTTTCAGACTTTTTACACCACTTTTGATCATGATAAAATGCTTGTGTGATTTCTTAAAGCTCAATCCTTTTTTAAATCCTTCAACTGTAACGTATTGTACAATGGTATTAAAGGTATCGCTTTCAAAGAAAGAAGACTGTGGGTTTTCCACAAAATAACAACGCAGCTTATTATTCTTGAGAATGAGTCTTTCAAAGCCTAATTGCTTACAAGTCCATCTTAACCTAAGTCCTTCAAACAACTCTTTGATCTCATGTGGTACCTTGCCAAATCGATCTCTTAGTGTGTTGGTGAATTCTTCAATCTGTTCTTCTGTTTCCAGTTTGTCGAGACGTGTGTATAAGCTCAACCTTTCCTGAATACTACTTACATATTCATTTGGAATGAGCATCTCTACATCTGTGTCAACCTGAACATCTCGTACATATTGTCTTTTCTTCTCTAAATCTTCCTTGAACAATTCTTTGAAGTCAGTTTCTTTGAGCTCTAATACGGCTTCTTCCAAAATTTTCTGATAAGTCTCATATCCAATGTCAGCAATGAACCCACTTTGTTCTGCTCCCAAAAGATTACCGGCTCCACGAATGTCCAGGTCTTTCATGGCAATATTGAACCCACTGCCTAAGTCTGAAAACTCTTCTAAAGTCTTCAGTCTTTTTCGGGCCTCAGAAGTGAGTACCGTAGGTGGTGGGCTAAATAAATAGCAATACGCTTTTTTGTTGGATCGACCGACTCTTCCCCTCAACTGATGCAAATCACTCATGCCAAATTGATGGGCGTTGTTGATGATCATGGTATTGGCAGAAGGAATGTCAAGTCCGGTTTCTATGATGTTGGTACAGATGAGTACATCATATTTATGATCGATAAAATCCAGTAAGGCTTGCTCGAGCTTCTTCGGATCCATTTGACCATGAGCTACTCCTACATCTACGTCTGGACACAACCTTTTGACCATGGCTGCAATATCCTGAAGGTTATTTACTCTATTGTGTACAAAGAAGACTTGTCCTCCTCTGTTAACTTCAAAATAGACAGACTCTTTTACCAAATCATCATTAAAAGTACGGACCTCAGTATGTATCGGCTGGCGGTTGGGTGGAGGTGTACGAATAATGGATAAATCTCTTGCATTCATCAAGGAAAACTGAAGAGTACGAGGGATTGGAGTGGCCGTGAGAGTCAGAGTGTCTACATTCACTTTGATGTTTCTCAACTTTTCTTTTGCGGCTACGCCAAACTTTTGTTCTTCATCAATCACCAGCAAACCCAAATCTTTGAATCCAACTTGTTTGTTGAGTAAACTATGGGTACCAATTACCAAATCAATTTCTCCGGCTTTTAATTTCTCATATATGATCCTTTTTTCTTTGGCTGTGCGAAAACGATTGACATAGTCGATATTGAGATCAAACGCTTTTAATCTGCTGCTAAAAGTATTGTAATGTTGTAAAGCTAGGATAGTAGTAGGCACCAAAATGGCTACTTGCTTACCGCCTACTATTGCTTTGAAAGCAGCTCTTATTGCAATTTCTGTTTTACCAAATCCTACATCTCCACAGATGAGTCTATCCATTGGATACGGTTTCATCATATCTTCTTTTACATCCTGAGTTGCTTTGTATTGATCCGGTGTATCTTCATAAATAAAAGAAGCTTCCAGTTCGTTTTGAAGGTAGCCATCTTCCGGGAATGGAAAACCTTCAGAAGCTTTTCTTTTAGCATATAGCTTGATTAATTCAGTAGCTATATCTTTTACCTTTTTCTTGGTCTTTCGCTTAAGCGTTTTCCAGGCATCAGAACCCAGCTTACTTAACTTGGGTAAGTTGGTAGCATCTTTAGAAACGTACTTGGATATTTTATGCAAGGAGTTGATGCTTACATAAAGGATGTCATTGTTTTTGTAGATTAATCTTACAGACTCTTGTACATGACCATTAATATCTATTTTTTGCAAACCGGAATATTTGCCTACTCCGTGGTCGATATGTGTTACAAAGTCCCCAACTTGTAATTCTCGTAATAGCCTGACATTTAGAGATTGTTGTTTGGTAAAACCCTGTTTGAGTTTATAGCGATGAAAACGCTCAAATATTTGATGGTCCGTATAGCAGGCTACATTTAAATCCAGGTCAATGAATCCTTTAAAAATGGATTTTGCTATAGGATGAAAATGAACATCCGCATTCAGATCTTCGAAAATAGAATAGAAGCGCTCTATCTGACGTGGATTATCGGTAAAAAGATAATTTTCTATCCTTTTCTTTTTGTTGGCTTGCAGGTCTTTTATGAGTAGATCAAAGTTTTTATTGAAACTGGGTTGAGGCTTTACGATATAATTTACGGTTGCATCAAATTGGGGATCCTTTTCTGATTTTGAAAAACAAACCATTGTAAAAGGCTCAATCTTTTCAAAGATGGTTCCCGGTAGTAAAAAGGCTCTGTTTCTAAATAACTCTGCATGGTCACTTTCATCAAGCACACTGATGTTTTGAGCGTAAGTTTCTGCTTTATCAAAACAGATTTGTAAACGATCTACCAATGTGCCAATATTGCCAATCCATAAAACGGTATCCTTTGGGATAACATCAAAAACAGATACTTTTTCTTCAGCACTAAACTCAGTATTGATGTTTGGTATAATTTCAACTGACTCAATATTCCTCACAGACAATTGAGTGGCCGGATTGAAAGTTCTGATACTTTCTACTTCGTCATCAAACAGCTCAATGCGATAGGGGTATTCATTTCCATAAGAATAGATGTCTACAATGCCACCACGCACTGAAAACTGACCAGGTTCATAGACAAATTCTTCAGAGTAAAATCCAAACTCTACCAGTACTTCAATGATGGAAGGAATGTCTACAGACTCACCTTTTACGATTTCAATTCGATGTGTATTTAAGAGTTTTGGATCTACGACTTTTTCAAAGATGGCTTCCGGATAGGTAAAAATAAGCTCTCCTTTAGAGCTAGAGTTAGATGCCTTATGAATAGAACGCGTCCTTTCTAATATGTTAGAGCTATTTATTTTTTCAAAATTAGTAGGTCTTTTAAAAGAATCCGGAAAGAAATAAGCTTGTTTTTTTTGAAGAATATTATGAGTTGAATTATGTAGATAAGCAGCTTGTTCTTTATCTTCTGCTATAATTAAATGCGTACGATTTAAGTTTTTGTAGGTGGCAGCGATTACAAAAGAATCAAGGGCACCTACAGTACCTTTGAGCAATATTCTCGAACCGGGAGTCGATTCAATTTGATTACAAATAGTTTGTGACCTCTTATCTTTTTGATAGATATCGAGGAGTCGTTCTAAATTTTTCACTATTACTTAAGCTGTTTTATAGTACACAAACAGACAGAGAAATTAATTAATCTAAATTGAGGTAAATAACTTTCCCCCTTTTGCGCCCCTCCCTAAAGGGTGAAAGGGAGAAAATACCTGTTTTCCTTTTAGGGTCAGGGTGTGAACAGGTATTTTCACTTGTTTAGATATATGTCACAACTTAGATTAATTACTTAACTTCAGTTTTGATTACGTTTACCACAAAATAAGAGTAAGTTTAAAATTTAAACATACACTAAGGTGATATCCTAGAAGAAAACGAAAGATCATCCATCTTGTTCCAGTTAAATGATATCAGAGCTTAAATAGTTTCAAAAAATAACCAAATAAAGAAAAAGATGATGAGAAAGAATATGCTGTTTTGGGTAGCTGTCATCATTAGCCTTAATGTAATCAGTTGCCAAGAAAACGTTCAACAAAAAGATACCAGCGGCCAAGCCAGTCAAAATGAGGTGTTCGAAAAAATCGATGTAGCTCAATTAAAAGCTATGATAACTGAGAATAGTCAGCTGCAGTTAATTGATGTTAGGACACCTAAAGAATACAGTGATGGTTACATAGGTAAAGCTAAGAATATCAATTTTTTTGATGATGATTTTACCACTCAGGTTTCAAAGAAATTAGATAAAAATAAGCCAGTCGTATTGTACTGTCGATCAGGGCGGAGAAGTGCCAATGCTGCGCTGAAATTAAAAGATTTGGGCTTTAAGCAGATCTATGATTTGAATGGCGGAATATTGAGTTGGAAAGAGTAATAAAGTATTGGCTTTTGGTTTCTTTTTTTGCTAGCGAAAAAAGAAACCAAAAGCTTATTAGCCATAATATCATACCGATCTATCCTTTGTCAACTTAAACAAAAAAAGCATCTTGATGTTGATTCGTGAAGTTAAACAAAAAAACATCAAGACATCTTGGCGAAAAAAATAATTGTGATCGGTTCTGGTTTTGCGGGTTTATCTGCCGCCACCCATTTGGCCGACGAAGGACATCAGGTTACGGTAATTGAAAAAAATAAGGTTGCTGGTGGGCGAGCGAGAAAATTTGAGACCGAGGGATTCATGTTTGACATGGGGCCAAGTTGGTATTGGATGCCTGATGTATTTGAACGCTACTTCAATAAGTTTGGTAAATCTACTTCAGACTATTATAACCTGATAAGGTTGGACCCTTCCTATACAGTTGTGTTTGGTAAGGATCACTTTATGGACGTTCCGGCAAATATGGGAGAATTAGAAGCCATGTTTGAGAAATACGAAGCAGGAAGTAGCAAGAATTTGAAAAAATTCCTGAAAGAAGCTGAGTATAAATACAGAGTCGGTATGAGAGACTTTGTACACAAACCGGGTAATTCGATTATGGAGTTTGCTGATCTTCGATTATTACAATCAGCCTTCAAGCTTCAAATGCTAACCAGCATGTCTTCCTATGTAAGGAAGTTATTCAAGAATCAATACCTAATTGAGTTATTAGAATTTCCGGTGCTATTCCTCGGTGCAACTCCTGAGAAAACACCAGCTCTTTATAGTATGATGAATTATGCAGACATGAGCTTAGGCACATGGTATCCTATGGGAGGTATGCATAAGATCATAGAGGGAATGGTGGCCTTGGCCAAGGAGAAAGGAGTTGAATTTAAGCTGGATGAAACAGTTCAGCACATCTACGTTCCCAATGGACATGCTTCCAAGGTGATCACAAGCAGACAAGAATATGATGCTGATGTGGTAGTAGGGGCAGCAGATTATCATCATGTTGAGCAGAAGTTACTAAAGCCCGAACATCGTCAATACAATGCAAAGTATTGGAACAAACGTACGATGGCACCTTCTTCTTTGTTATTTTATTTGGGAATAAATAAGAAATTACAAAACCTTCACCACCATAATCTGTTTTTCGATAAAGATTTTAAAGCACATGCTATTGAAATCTATGAAAATCCCAAATGGCCTTCTGATCCACTATTTTATGTGTGTATGCCTTCTAAAACAGATCACACTGTTGCTCCCGAAGGCCATGAAAATGTATTTTTATTGGTTCCAACAGCTCCGGGGCTTGAAGATACTGAGGAGATCAGAGATAAGTATTTTAACATAGTAATGGATCGACTAGAAGATCTAACACAGCAAGAAATTCGTAAGCATATAATATATAAACGCTCCTTTGCACATAGCGATTTCGTAAAAGACTACAATGCTTTTAAAGGCAATGCATATGGATTAGCTAATACGTTACTCCAAACTGCTTTTTTAAAGCCAAAACTCAAAAGCAAAAAAGTGAAAAACCTCTTTTACACTGGCCAGTTGACAACACCTGGGCCTGGTGTACCTCCTTCTCTCATTTCGGGAGAGGTAGTGTCTAAAGAGATTGTAAAAACTTTTAAGTAAAGTAGACTTTCTACTTATACTCCTGAATATTAAGCCGGAAATAACCTAATTAGAATCATCATGATCGAATTGTACAACAAAACTTGTCAGGAGTGCAGTAAATTGATTACCAATCGCTACAGCACTTCTTTTTCACTAGGAATCAAGGTATTTGATAAGCGTTTTAGAGCGCCCATCTATAACATTTATGGCTTTGTCCGTTTTGCAGATGAGATCGTAGACACCTTTCATAACTATCCAAAAGCAGAGTTGCTTCAGCGTTTTTGGGATGATACCTACAAAGCAATCAATGAAAGAATTAGCCTGAATCCAGTATTGCATGCTTTCCAGGATACTGTTCACAAGTACAATATCGAAAATGAATTGATTGATGCTTTTTTGAGAAGCATGGAAATGGATCTTCATCATTCTGCTTATGATCCTTCTCTTTATGAAGAATATATTTATGGCTCTGCTGAGGTAGTAGGTTTGATGTGTTTGAGAGTATTCTGTGAAGGAGATGATGAAAAATACCAGCACCTCAAAGGACCCGCAAAAAGTTTGGGTTCTGCCTTTCAGAAGATCAACTTCTTGAGAGATATGGCGAGTGATTTTGATGATAGGGGTAGAGTGTATTTTCCTGGGGTTGATTTTACACAGTTTACGGCAGAAGATAAGTTAAATATTGAGGCTGATATAAAGAAAGATTTTGATGATGCTTACTTAGGAATTGTACAACTTCCTAAGGGAGTTAGGTTTGGAGTGTATTTAGCTTATGTATACTACACCAATCTTTTCAAAAAAATTAAGCAAGTACCACCACAGAAAGTCCAGCAAGAAAGAATAAGAGTAAACGATAGCAAGAAAATGTACCTACTTTTCAGCTCAGCAGTGAAAAATAGATTAAACATCCTTTAATGGCAGAAAGAGTAGTAAAAAGTAGATTCAGGTTTTATTTAATGGGGCAAGCCCTGATCATCGGCTTGGTGGTCTTGGTAGGAATACAGTGGATAACAGATGCAGTGAAGGCAGATAACCTATTGTTAAATGTGCCGCAGGTAGAGTTGTTATCCTGGTTGGAGTCACCTTACACTTACTTTTATTTACACTTATTCACTTTTGTGCCAGTCTTTGCTTTATCCTTTGACAGAAATGTGCATTATTATACTAGATGGAAGGCACTACTACCAGCAATCTTGGTAGTAGGTGCCTTTTTCATTGCATGGGATGTATTTTTTACGGCCAAAGGAGTCTGGAATTTTAATGAGAATTATCTATCTGGAATATTTCTTTTTAATCTACCCATTGAAGAATGGTTGTTCTTTATCACAGTACCTTTCGCTTGTATCTTTATCTATGAATGCCTGAATTTTTATGTAAAAAAAGATATACTAGAAAGCATTGAACGTCCTCTTACTATCGTTCTAATTATTGCCTTTCTAATCATAGGTCTACTTAAGTTTGACCATATGTATACAGCAACAACCTTTTTGCTGACCAGTGCATTCTTATTGTTTCATTTGCTTTTTATTAAAAAGAAATATAGAAGTCGGTTCTATCTCGCATATCTAGTTAGTTGGATTCCATTCATGTTGGTGAATGGGGTGCTTACCGGGGGGTATACCAATGAACCCATCGTTATCTACAATCCGGAAGAGTACTTTGGAATAAGAATCACTTCCGTTCCTTTTGACGATTCCATCTACTCTATGTTGATGTTGCTAATGGTAACTACCATCTACGAGAAACTCAAAACGGATTAGCCCAGTGTTCTAACCTTCTAATCTTATCAACTCCTAAACTAAAAGCGGTAAACTCTCAAAAGTTCTGCCCAAGACACTCGGTGTTTCAGCATCCAACCACTTGTTGATAATAGTAGCATAGACATTTCTGAAATCAATTTGATAAATTAAATCTCCATTGTCTAGGTTCTGTAAGTCTGGCGCTTCATTGTAAAAACCAGCCTGATTCAACTGACCTCCGATGAGGAATAAATTATTAGCAGTTCCGTGGTCAGTACCATTGCTACCATTTTGACTAACTCGACGACCAAACTCCGAGAAGGTCATAATCAAAGTATCTTTAAGGAGATCATTTTTTTGCAAGTCTTGCACAAAAGCGTT
>JBCBCD010000088.1:0-13024 GCA_038530915.1 Bacteroidota bacterium | reverse complement strand
ATTTACTGATACTAGCTATCTGCGTTTTGTAGATAGCTTTTTTTTGTTGTCTAAACTACATATGGGATAATTACAAATATTATTTTATACATATTTTTTTATGTTATCTATCCAAAATTCTTATATTTCACGTTATATAGGGGGAAACTTTCCCATGGGGACATATAAAAATACAGTTCGATGAAGACTACACCAGTGGCGTTATTGCTATGGGCATTGCCTTTGTTTGTATGTGCACAAGCAAAACTCGAGATGGGACTTTTTTTAGGCGGAGCAAATTACCAAGGGGACTTAGTACCTTCTAATGGCCCTTTATTGAGTGAAACCAATCCTGCAGTAGGATTATTTACAAGGATTAGACTTTCCGATCATTTTGCCTTGAAATCCTTGGCCGCCTTTGGGCAAATAAGTGGCGCTGATACCAATTTTGATGAACCACATTATGCTTCCAGCAGAAATGCCGCTTTCACCAATTCCATAATTGATCTTACGGTTCAACTTGAATGGTCACCTTTCGTCTTTAATGTTGGTTCAGATAGTTTGGGAAGATCAAAAGCCATTCGACCCTATTTATTTAGTGGAATTGGTGCACTATATTCTAATCCACAATATTCTACTACGGCAGGAGAGTTGATACCCGAGATTTTAAGATCAGATTTCGAGGAAGACTACACCGGGGTTTATCCTTCCATTCCTTTAGGTGGGGGAATTACATTTCCTTTAGGCAATAAGGTCAATTTTGGTTTAGAAGCAGGTGTAAGGTACTCTTTTATGGACTTTTTTGATGGTATACATTTTGCTGGCAACCCGGATGGCAATGATTGGTTGTGGTTTGGAGGAGCCAATGTAAGTATAAAGTTTGTTCCTAAAGACAGTGATAAAGATGGTGTGCCTGATAAGGATGACAGATGTCCATGGGCAAAAGGCAGTGTTTTGGCCAAAGGCTGCCCGGATGCAGATAATGATGGCGTAGAGGATGCTGAAGATTTATGTCCTGATCAGCCAGGTCCTATTTTATTAAACGGCTGTCCGGATTCTGATGGAGATGAGATTCCTGACATTTCTGATGCATGTCCTACCGGATTTGGTTTTGAAGATACGGATGGTTGTCCAGATAGAGACAACGATTGTATTCCTGATAAAGATGATTTATGCCCTGATGTAGAAGGTTTACTGGTATATGGAGGTTGTGCAGATATAGATGGAGATAGTATTCCTGATCCCGAAGACAATTGCCCTGAAGAAATGGGCTTAGCAATTAATGGTGGCTGTCCTTTTATGGATACAGACTGTGATGGTATATTGGATAAAGATGATCAATGTCCGAATGTTGCTTCAGAAGAAGGCTTCACGGGTTGCCCGGATGCTGACTATGATGAAGTGCCGGATAAAGATGATGCATGCCCTGAAAGTGCAGGTACTAAAGAATTAAATGGATGTCCAGAGCTTGCTGAAAATGTTGAAGAAGTATTGTCACTAGCCACTAAAAACATACAATTTCGAACTGGTAGTAGTCAATTATTGAGCACTGCAAAAAAGGAATTAGACAAAATAGTTGAACTACTCAGGGAATATCCTGACTATGAATTGTACATCAATGGTTATACAGATAACCAAGGAAGAGCTTCCAGTAACTTAAATCTTTCAAAATCAAGAGCTAAGGCTTGTTATGAATACATTTTAGAAAAAGGCTTTGATTACAAAAGGCTTCATTTTGAAGGTTTTGGTGAATCTGATCCTATTGCCAATAATGCTACCTCTGAAGGTAGAAGGCTGAATAGAAGGGTCGAATTTGAGATGAAGTTGATCGATAAATAATTTCCCAACTTAAAGTAACTTTTTCAACAATGTTTGCATGCCACTGGTAGCCTTATCTTCAACAACTGTCAAGTTATTAGTGAACTGCAATTCATAGTTGATAGAAGGATTAGGGTCTACATAGTAAACTTCTGCATCTGCAGGAGCAAAACTTATTAAGCCTGCAGCAGGATAAACCTGCATTGAGGTTCCAATAATAATTACTTTGTGTGCGTCTACAATGGTCTGTGCGGCTACTTGCAACATAGGCACCATTTCTCCAAACCAAACGATATGTGGCCTGAGCTGACTACCCAATTCACACAAGTCACCAATATTAATATCATCCTGACAATCATAGACCAAGTTCTCATCCTGCGTAGAACGTGATTTGACCAACTCTCCATGAAGGTGAATGATAGTATTGCTGCCTGCTTTTTCGTGCAGATTATCTACATTCTGAGTGACTATATGAACATCGTATTTTTCTTCCAATTGAACCATGGCTTCATGCCCGAAATTGGGTGCTACTTCTTTTAATTGTCTTCTTCTTTGGTTGTAAAAATCAAGAACCAATGCCGGATTCTTAGCCCACCCCTGAGGAGAAGCTACCTCCATGACATCATGCCCTTCCCATAAGCCACCTGCATCTCTAAATGTTTTGATGCCACTCTCTGCACTTATCCCTGCACCGGATAAAACGACAATTTTTTCTTTTTCCATCATTTTGTATTTGTAGCAAAAATAAGGAATATTTGCTTATCGATTAAATTGGTAAAGTGGAATTTATTCCACGTCAAAACGAAAAACTAAGAACCAAGAACTTTAAATCCTTCGCCCATAAATTCAGTAATATCATAGGCACTCATGGCTTCCATGCTTAATTCTTCTGCTGCCAGATCACCTGCTAATCCGTGTAAAAACACCCCCAATAAACAAGATTCCTGTGGACTGTAAGCTTGCGCTCTTAAACCTGTAATGAGTCCGGTCAATACGTCCCCACTACCTCCTTTTGCCATGCCAGGGTTACCAGTACTATTGAAAAAACAATGACCTGAAGGACAAGCGATAATGGTATGTGCACCCTTAAGGATGATGTATAAGTTAAGCTCTTGAGCTTTTGACCTGGCTAACTTCAATTGTTCGAATTGGTTTTCTGTTTTTCCAAATAGCCTTTCAAATTCTTTCGGATGCGGTGTGAGTATACTGTTAGCTGGTATCAGATGCTGCCACTTTTCTTCAGAGATAATATTGAGTGCATCGGCATCTATTACGAGAGGAGCTGAGGCATTCTCAAGGAGTTGTTTGATGACTAATCTGGTGGATGCTGCTTTTTGTATACCACATCCAACTCCTATTGCTTTGTATTTAACTAGTTCTTTTAGTTCACTGATGTTTTTTTCATCCTTATCAGCCAGCATTAAAGCTTCCGGACATTCTGATTGTAAGATAGTATACCCACAGCTTGGTGCATGTATACTAAGCAAGCCAGCACCAGAACGCAAGCAAGCCACACTTGATAAGATGGCTGCTCCTATCATTCCATAACTGCCTACCATCAAAAGCGCATGTCCATAGGTTCCTTTATGGCCAAATTTATTCCTTTTCTTTAGTAGGCTCTTTACCATTCGTAATGTTAAATAATGATTTTTTGTTTCAAAATCTTCTATCGCTTTCTTATTCAAACCAATAGAAGCAAACTGCCATACCCCCACACTCATGTGATTTTCTGCAAAGAAAAAAGCCAATTTGGGCAGTTCAAAAGTTAAGGTATGATCTGCCAGAATATATTGTCCTTCTGAAGCTTGATCAGCAAAAAGACCAGAAGGAATATCAACTGCTACTACTTCATTGTTATGATTATTAATATGTACAATTAATTCTGCCCAATAACTATCTAAGACCGGACGATTTAAACCTGAACCAAACATCGCATCGATTACAATGGCATCTTCATCAATAGCGGGTAGCGGCGAATCTTCTTTTAAGTTGATTACCTGAATATCGAGGTATTCTGCAACAATCAAGCGGTCCAAATTGGTTTGAAAATCTTGACTGGCATGTTCACTGAATCGACAGATAAAGACGGTTATACCCATTTCTGTACGATCATGTAACATACGAGCTATTGCAAGGCCATCCCCACCATTGTTGCCTACACCACAAAAAATAGTAACTGCATCATAGTTGCTAAAATTGGTGAGAAACCATTCTGTAAATATTCTGGATGCCCTTTCCATCAGATCAATAGAAGCAATGGGTTCTTTTTCGATGGTGATCAAGTCTAATTGCCGTGTCTGTTGGGCTGAAAGTATTTTCATTTAATATTGTACTATTAGAAAAACTAAAGGATATATTGCTGTGCGGAAACTTCCGCATAGCAATATAAGTGCTTGGACACAAATAACTATCACTTTATGATGTCATCTTTTTAAGCTGTCCTTTGTTAAATCCTCAGCTGATATGAATCACCTTGCGGATTTGCCTCGATCAGCTCTAAAAATCTGATCGATCAAAAACACTACTTATTTGTGTCGAAGCACTTATCCTTTACTAATTAATATCATGCAAGATTTTTTCAAAGGACTAAAAGTAATTGAATTAGCAAGTGTTCTAGCAGGGCCAGCTGTTGGCCTCTTTTTTGCTGAATTAGGAGCAGAAGTAATTAAAGTTGAAAATAAAAAAACGGGTGGAGATGTCACCAGGAGATGGAAAACAAAAGGGGAATCTCCTAATAATAAAAAATCATCCTATTATGCCAGTGTCAACTGGGGTAAAAAAGAGGTGCTAATGGACTTAAGTGAAAAAGAAGATCGATTTCAATTGATGGAATGGATCAAAGAAGCGGATGTAGTGATTAGCAATTTTAAAAGGAAATCGGCGGAAAGGATGCAATTAGACTATGAGCAAGTCAAGAAAATAAAGGAAACCATCATTTATGCACAATTGGATGCTTTTGGACATGATAATGATCGCCCGGCATTTGATGTTGCCTTACAGGCGGAAGCAGGTTTTTTGTATATGTGTGGAGAGCCAGATCGAAAACCTTCAAAGATGCCGGTGGCATTAATTGATTTATTAGCCGCCCATCAACTGAAAGAAGGGATTTTACTGGCAATATTAAAGAAAGAAAGAACTGGAGAAGGAAGTTTTGTGTCGACTTCTCTATGGGAGGCAGCTATCGCTTCTCTGGCCAATCAGGCAACCAATTGGTTGATCGCAGGGCACATTCCTCAACGTATGGGTACTGCTCACCCCAACATTGCCCCTTATGGCGATTCGTTTTACACCAAGGATAAAAAATTGATCTTAGTTGCAGCAGGAACAGAAAAACAGTTTATCGGCTTGTGTGAAGCTTTGGATAAAACAGAACTAACACGAGATGATCGTTTCAAGGATAATGCATCAAGAGTCATTCATCGAGAAGAGCTATACAAGGAGCTATCACCTGTGTTTGAAGCACATGAAAGAGCAAACATAGCTCAAAAATTAAAACTGGCTAAAGTCCCATACGGAAGCATCAGAAATATGCAAGAAGTATTTGAAGAAGTTGATCCTGATTTTTTACTGGAAGATTTTGATGAACAAGGAAATCGTTTGCTGAGACCAAAGACGGTTGCTTTTAAAATGGTTTAAATATTTAATGGATAATATAATTGGAGCAGCATTTATATTTCAAAAAAATTATTAACACAACACTACAATTTCAAAGTCGCCGTTACAGAAGAGTGATCCGTTTCCCAAAAGCGTCTTGAATATTCTCATGAAACGACCCATATACATTTTTTTCGTTTTTATCTGCCTTTTTCTTTTTACTACTACCGCTTACAGCCAAAAATATTTGGGCATAAGTGCGGGTGCTGACCTATACGAGAGTGTAGATGTCAGGCTAGCCGCTGCTTATGAATGGGAGCGAACCAATGCCCTTACCTTGCAATTTGAAATTGCTTATGTAAGGCGTGAAAATTACAGTTTACTTCCTTTCCTACCGGTCAATGAAAACCACATTCGTCCTCAGATCAATTATTTAGAGCTTCCCATTTTAATGAAATTTAAAATGCACATAGAAGAAACAGCTATATATGCCATTGCCGGGCCAAAGTTAGGTTGGGGCTTAAGTATAGCTTCCACCAGGTCTAATGAAAGAGGGGAATACATCATAGTACCTTTAGAATGGGAAGAATTACCCATTCAAAGATGGGATTTTGGTGTTTCTGTTGGTCTGGGATTTGAAAAGCGTATTTCAAATGAAAAAAAGATCTTTCTCGAGTTTAGATATTACCTGGGAATAACAGATTTAAATACTTCCAATGAGAATGATGTTTACAATGAAGGAAAATTGATTAACCTAGGATTTAGCTTACCTTTGAAATAAATAGTTCACCTTTTCATCCAACAACCCAAAACCAACAACCAACCAATATCGAATTTTACAAAATATTCATCGTATAAAGCTATCCATTTGTAGGAATAGTTAGTAAATTGTTAAGCAATTGATAAAAAATCAATTACTTGTATCTTAGGTTAAAACAAAAAACATACACATTATGAATTTTTTAGGTCCTGAAATTATAGTGCTGATATTTTTCGGCCTTATTATTTTATTCTCTGGTATATTCACTGTAAAACAAAAAAGAGCCGCAGTTATAGAGCGTTTGGGTAAGTTTCAAAGTATTAGACGTTCAGGTCTTCACTTTAAAATACCAATGGTTGATAGAATGGCGGGTAAGGTAAATTTAAAGATTCAACAGTTGGATGTATTGGTAGAAACCAAAACGAAGGATAATGTATTCGTTAAATTGAAAGTATCAGTACAGTTCCTGGTATTGGCTGATAAAATATACGATGCGTTTTATCTATTAGAAAACCCTCAAGAGCAAATCACTTCTTATGTATTCGATACCGTACGTGCAGAGGTGCCTAAAATGATTCTGGATGATGTTTTTGAACGCAAAGATGATATTGCGGTGGCATTACGTCGTGATTTGAAAGAAGCAATGAATACTTATGGGTATGACATCATCAAAGCATTGGTAACTGACATTGATCCGGATGCTGCTGTAAAACATGCGATGAACAGAATCAATGCTGCTGATCGTGAAAAGAAAGCCGCAGAGTTTGAAGCAGAAGCAGAAAGAATTCGCATTGTAGCTAAAGCGAGAGCGGAAGCAGAAAGTAAGCGCCTTCAAGGTCAAGGTATTGCTGATCAAAGACGTGAGATTGCTAAAGGTTTGGAAGAATCAGTAGATATTTTGAATACAGTAGGTATCAATTCTCAAGAAGCATCTGCTCTGATCGTAGTAACTCAGCACTATGATACGCTTCAAGCTATGGGTGAGCGCAATAACAGTAACTTGATTTTATTGCCTAATACACCTTCGGCGGGTAGTGATATGTTGTCACAAATGGTTACTTCATTTGTTGCTTCTCAGCAAATTGGTGAAGAAATGAAAAAAGGCGGCTCAACTAAGATACCACCTGCATTGAAAAAATAGGTTTACGTATTGTTAAAATAGGGTTTAATCTATTTTTACAAAAAAGGCAGTAAGATGCGTCAAACATCTTGCTGCCTTTTTTATTTACTTTGCGGGATAATTTATAATAAAACCAATAATTTTATGAAAAAATCACTCATTGGCACGCTAGGGCTTTTCATAGCCATGTTGCTGGTGGTACCATCATTTGCTCAAGATGGGCCTAAAGGCAAGAAACCTTCCACAGAAAAAGCCGCTGATGCTAAAAACGCAAAAGGCGGTGCTGCAAAAGACAAAAAGAAAAAAGGCAAAACTTTCGAAGACATCATCACTGATGAAGCGATTTCTGACGAAGGTTTGTTCAATGTACACAAAGTAGGAGCTAAATACTACTTCGAAATTCCAAACGATTTATTGGATAAAGACATTTTAATGATCAGCCGTATTGCTGGTCATGTAAAGGGATTAAACTTTGGTGGCGCCGGTATGAAGTCTCGTCCAGAACAAATCATCAAGTTTCAGAAGCATGAAGAAAACTTATTATTGCGTTATGTGACCTATGATGTAGTTGCCGACGATGATGATAAAATAGCTTTATCGGTTAAAAACAATAACATAGAACCTATCTTACAATCCTTTAAGATTGAAACACAAAATGCAGACTCTACAGGTGTTGTTATCGATGTTACTGGCTTTTTTACTTCTGATGTCGATGCAATTGGGCCAATGCGTTCATTTGAAAGACGTAGATTTGGAGTAAGATCGCTTGATAAAAGACGCTCTGTAATCGATTCTATTAAAGCCTATCCACGCAATGTTGAGGTGCGTCATACGTTGACTTACAATGGAAATCAATTACCTGATAACCAAGTAACTAATACGCTGACCATAGGGATGAATCAATCTTTCATCTTATTGCCGGATGAACCGTGGCAACCTCGTCTGGATGATGTAAGAGTTGATTATTTTGATATTGATCGTGTGAATTACAGCTCGGATGCACAGAAAGCAAATAGAGAAACATTTATTACACGTTGGAGACTAGAACCAAAAGATCCTGAAGCTTACTTTAGAGGTGAATTGGTAGAGCCAATTAAGCCTATTGTATACTATTTAGACAGAGGAACACCTGAGAAATGGCGTAAATACTTAAAGCAAGGAGTAGAGGACTGGCAAGTAGCATTTGAAGCTGCTGGTTTCAAAAATGCAATTATAGCAAAAGATCCTCCAACTGTAGAAGAGGATCCTGAATGGAGTCCGGAAGATGTACGCTATTCAGTAATTCGTTATGTGGCTACTGAAATTCAAAATGCACAAGGTCCTCACGTACACGATCCACGTACGGGTGAAATCATCGAAAGTGATATCATCTGGTACCACAACGTAATGAATTTATTGCGCAACTGGTTCTTTATCCAAACTGCTGCAGTTAATAAGGATGCACAAAAGGTGAAATTTACTGATGAGATCATGGGTGAATTGATCCGTTTTGTTGCTGCTCATGAAGTAGGACACACCTTAGGTTTCCCTCATAACTTCTCATCTAGTGTGGCTTACCCTGTTGATTCATTGAGAGCACCTGGTTTTGTTCAGCGCATGGGTGTTGCTCCATCTATTATGGATTATGCCCGCTTTAATTACGTAGCACAACCTGAAGATGAAGGAGCAGGAGTTTATCCTAGAGTAGGACCTTACGACATTTGGGCGACTAAATGGGGGTATAGATTGATTGAAGGGGTAGATAATTATGAAGATGAAAAAGAAACACTAAATCAATGGATTGTTGAAAAAGCAGATGATCCAATTTACCGTTTTGGTCAGCAATCTGATCGTGATGACCCATCTGCACAATCTGAAGCGGTTGGTGATGATGCCGTATATGCATCTGATATGGGTATAGAAAACCTGAAGCGCATCACTGCTAATTTAGTAGATTGGTCAAGTGAGGATGCAGAAGACTATAGCGATATGACAGAGTTGTTTGGCAATGTAGCTGGTCAATTCCGTCGTTATATGGGACATGTAAGTAGATACATTGGTGGTAAGTACGAATACGACAAAACCGGTGATCAGGAAGGTGGTGTTTACGAATATACTTCTAAAGAAGACCAACGAAGAGCAATTAACTTCTTAAACCGTCAAATTTTTACTACTCCTATGTGGATGGTAAATGATGACATCTTGTCTCGTACGGGCTTAAATGCGAATGAAGTGATTAGAAGTTTACAAGTATATTCATTGAGCAGTACATTCAATACAACTAGGTTGAGAAACATGGTAGAAGATGAAGCACGTAATGGCAGCAAAGCTTATACGATGAATGACTTGTTCAATGATACGCGTTCTGCTATTTTTTCAGAGTTGAGAAATGGTGCTAACCCTGATATCTTCCGCAGAGGTTTGCACAGAGCTTATATCGATAGAATGGGAACATTGATTGCCTCAAGTAACTCTTCTGATAACTTATTGGATATCAAGATGAATGCTCGTGGTACTTTGAGCCGCATCAAAGCTGATTTGGAAAAAGCAAGTAAAAAGTCGGATGGAATGGCATTGGCACATTATGAAGACTTAATGATTCGCGTTAAAGAAGCAATGAATCGCAAACCTTCTTCTTCAGCTCCAAGAAACCCATTTGCTTTGACTGATTTAGAAGAAGTGGAAGGCTGTTGGAATGATAAGGAGACGCAGGAGTTTATGGATGAACTGATCAATAACAAGTAATATTTGTGGGTGATATGTGATGTGGTGATGTATCGGAGGATCACAACATCATAAAATCAAAAGATAAAAAAGTCGAATGGTGAGTTGATCTTGCTATTCGACTTTTTTGTTTTGTAGATTAGCAGAATATTTGTAAAACATCATTTTACCTTGTAAATTTAAAGTGACACTTTAAATTTACAAGGTAAAATGATAACTAGACATATAGAAAATAAAATCTTGGAAGACCTCACTTTTTTTCCTGTTGTTGGAATTGTGGGACCAAGACAGGTTGGCAAAACTACACTGGCTAAGAGTATAAGGAATAAAATTGATAAAGAAACCCTCTTACTGGATTTAGAACTGGATTCCGATTTGACAAAATTGGAAGATGCAGAAACTTATTTAAAAATGCATCAAGATAAATGTGTCATCATTGATGAAATCCAAAGACTTCCAAGATTGTTTCCATTACTAAGAGCTCTTGTTGATATTAAACGTGAACCAGCAAGATTTATCCTATTAGGTTCAGCATCACCTCATTTAATTAAAGAGAGTTCTGAAACTTTAGCGGGCCGTATAGCCTACACGGAATTGACTCCGTTTTCTTTATTAGAAATTGAAGAAAGTATTGACATACAAAAGCATTGGTTGATTGGAGGCTTTCCAGAGTCAGTATTATCACCAAATGATGATTTCTCTTGGCGTTGGCTTCAAAGTTTTGTTCAAACTTTTATTGAAAGAGATTTGAGAACTTTAGGACATGATGTTTCAAGTGTTACTTTATCCAGAATGCTAAGTATGCTAGGACATGTCAATGGACAACTTCAAAACGCCAGTGAAATCTCTAGGTCTTTGGGAGTAAGCTCACCCACTGTCAAGAAATATCTGGATTTATTAGAGGGCAGTTTCATTATTAATAGATTACAACCCTATTTTATTAATGTGAAAAAGCGTTTGGTGAAATCCCCCAAGCTTTATTATCGAGATTCCGGTGTGCTCCATTTTCTTCTTAGAATAAATGATTTAGAACAACTATTGGGACATATAGCAATTGGAGCTTCATGGGAGTCTTATGTATTGGAGCAAATACGAAGATTAGCAGGAGATAGATTAGAATATTTTTTTTACCGCACGGTTGCTGGTGCAGAGTCAGATCTTGTTTTGATTTCCAGAAAGAATAAGAAGATATGCGTTGAGATTAAACGGTCAAATGCTCCTAAAGTATCAAAAGGGTTTTACAATAGTTTAGAAGACCTTAAACCGGATGCTGCATACATCATTACTCCTAATAGTGATGTTTATAAAAAAGACAAAGACATTGTAGTGTGTGACTTATTGTGGTTTTTAAAAGAAGAGTTGAATAAATTCATTTAATGAAAACACTAAGAGAAATCGTATCAAATATACCTCTTGGCTATTCAGAAGTCTTTTGTAATGGCAAGAAATACAGCCTTACCAGAAAAGACTTTTCCAATGGCAACAGCATTAAAGTATATGCTGAAGAATTGGGTGGAACTGATTTTATCAGCTTTAATTATTATTTGGGAAGAGAAAAAGAGTTTTTTAAACCTTGTGAGATGCCCGAGAGTAAGGTGTTGGACTTTTTAAAAGGGATGAATGGAAATGATTAGACACTAAATCTTAATCATTTTCTTTTTTTCTTTGTACAATTTCATAATCCTATTTGAGCACTTGTAACAGGAGGTAACATGAATAACCCAATCTCTTGGTAGGGTATCGACTGTATCATGTATCATCGCTTCAGCATATTTATTAAGCTGAGCTTCAGTTAAATGATCATTTTTCCCTCGTATGTCGGTATCTTTGCTCAAAATGGGTCACGATTCTGATTAAAAAATAACAAGTATTTGCACAGAATTCCGCCTCCTATACTTGTAAAGCGGAGTGCAAAGGTACTAATAGTTGAGAGTTTGCACAATATCTAGATGGTTAAAAGCTAACTCAAATATTCTGCAAATACTTCTCTCACTGTCTTTGTAATACTGATATCTTCTTCGATTTCAAGCGTAAGCCTAATGATTAAGTCAATTTCTGGCTTTAGCTTTTTTCTAAATCCTGCAATAGTCTTTGGGGAAGACCTTTTGTCCGGTTCGTCTGTGAAGTCATAGATTTTTTTAGAAATTGCCCAGAGTATCTCTGAGTTCATTTCGTCAAAATCTTGACGATGTTCGTTGTAGTACTCAATTTCATGACAAGATGTTATCTGATTTTTCTCAAAATCGGATATCAACATGTAACATTGTATTTTGGTGATCACTTGCATGATAACCCTCATGCTTCTCTCATAACGTTTAATAGCGATTTCAAAATTTTCTCTTGCGTTTAAGCGAGCCTCTTCAAAATTATCAGTTCCTTTTTTCTCAAAATGTTCCTCTGTAAGCTCAAGTTGTTTCAGCTCTTTTTTGAATAAATCACGGGCTTGATAGAAAACAACATTTGAAAAGAAGGTATGAAACCTAGCTTTTCCTTTAAAATTATCAAAAGTGTTGGGGGTATTGTTAAGTCGAAGAAAAAGAGAAGAGGTTATATCGCTGATTATATCCTTAACATCCTCATTGCTTTTTGAAATGCCTTGATTTTTCATGGCCTTTCGGACACTCATTGCTATAATCTTCTGATAGATATCCTTTAAAAGAAGATCTGGTTTCTTAATCAGATTAGATTTAGTTACAGCATCGTCAAGACTTCTTTCTAGTATTGTGGCTTTGGAAAGTGTATTTTTTGAATTATGCTCCAAATAATTGTTGAGGTATAGAAGTGCTTCTTTCAGAAAAGAAGGGAATTCTTTTACGATATCTGTTCGGTCAGCATACTTAAGTTTGAAACCATGCTCCGCTTCCTTAATGAGTTGATTGAATTTTTCAACAGCTTCTTCCAGGTAGTTCCAAAGCAATTCTTTATCGGAAAGATCAGATGGAGAGTTGTTTTTATGATGATTTTCTAAAGATTGGAGGGCTTCATCCAGAAAGGTAGGGAACCTGCTCAACTTATGAGGTTGATTCTTGTACTTTTCTTCGAAGCTGTCC
>JBCBCD010000087.1:0-13081 GCA_038530915.1 Bacteroidota bacterium | reverse complement strand
CAACAAAACCAATTTCGTTTGGACCACGAACTACATCTGTGATACCGTAATTGACAGATAAATCTAAAGTACCGCGTCCGCGCTGACCTGATTTAGTCGTTACGATGATTACACCATTGGCACCACGAGAACCATAAACTGCTGTAGCCGCCGCATCTTTTAAGACTTCGATAGATTCAATATCATTGGGGTTAAGTGTAGCTAATGGGTTCAATGGGGTAGTAGAAGCATTTCTTGAGAAACCATTCAACTCACCACCACCTTGATTACTTAAAATCATTCCATCGATAATCCACAATGGCTCGGTACCTGAGAATAAGGAGTTGGTACCTCTTACCATTACCCTTACAGGAGCACCTGGTACACCCGAACCCGCAGTAACTTGTACACCAGCTGCCAAACCTTGCAATTGCTGATCGACAGAAGATACATTAAAAGCAGCTAGTTCTTCAGCGTCTAAAGTAGAAATGGCACCAGTAACATCACGTTTGATTTGAGTACCATAACCCAAAACAACTACTTCATTCAATACCGAAGAAGATTCTGCAAGTGTGATGTCAAGCCTGGCTTGACCATTTAAAGGAATTTCCTGATCCTTATAGCCGAGATAGGAAATCAGAATTGTACTGTTTTCATCAGCCACAGTCAATTGGAAAAAACCATCGATATCAGTAATCGTACCATTGGTAGGGTTACTTTTTTCAGTAATATTAGCTCCGACTAGCGGTTCTCCTGATTCATCTGTAACTTGGCCACGTACTTGAAATTCATCAAGAGCACCAGTTGTCTCGGCTTGTAATTGTCCTGTGCCACCTACTAGTAACAAGCAGAACAACAGGAGTGTAAAATTCTTCATAATGTTGAGTTTGATTAAGCGTATTTTTTTAAATATTTGGTTCCGGTCTCAATTACTTTATGCTTATTGGTTTTTCGTAGAAGATTAATAGTTTTTGTTTTGGTTGAAATTATTAATGGCATTAGCAAGCATTATGTATTATCGTCTCAATTATCCGGGAATTTTGTTTTTTGAAGCTGTTTTAGCTACTCTCAGGCTCTTTTTCTAAGGAACTAAATAAGTGCTTCAAATAATTCTGTTCTTACACTAAATATTTTTGTACTTTCAAATCCAGAACTATTTTTCATGATGCTGCCAGATTTCAAACTTTAATTTGGGATTTCTAAGCATTAATAAGATGGCAGTACAGATACAAAATGGGGGAAATTAGTTACAATGGATTTTTCCCCCATTTGAGAAAACCGAAATTGCTGGTAAGGAAGTAACATATTCACTCTTAGGGACGAAAGAGTGATTTCTGTCATAGTCAATTGATCTTAATTTGAACTCAGCTTCACCGCTTCTTTCTTGGCCCCTTTTTCCACTTTTAGCAATTCATTGATTTCCCCAAAAGAATCAATCCGGGAGATATTGATGTCTTGCGTGTTTTTCCCGGAGATACTAAAGAGGATTTTAGCAGGTTTTTCTATAAGGAGACCATCAAAGAGGGCGTGTCCTACCTGATGACATTTGATGATTGGGTAAGTAGGATTGGGGAGTGCATTCAGTACCACGTTTTTAATGGCTATATTTTCAACCTGATCCAATGCGACAACACTTTCCCATTTCTTTTCAACACCTGCTAAAGTGTTCCAACGGAAAGAAGAATTACTAATAGTTATTTGCTCTACATCTGAGAAAGCAAGAATATGGTCTGCTCTTTTGTCGGCGAAATCTTCTGCTTGCATGCTCAAATGGACATTGTCCATTCTTATATTTTTGATTTGTTTCATACCCGGAAAGCCTTCGATTTTACTGGTTCCTTGCCCCATGCCACTGATGTTTTGGAAGGTAATATTCTGGATACTGCCAATTTTTGAGTCAGGGTATCTCTTTTTGACGACCAACCAAATGGGATCTCCATTGCCCCACCAGTTGAAGTGTTTACGATCAGTTTCTAAGGTGATATTAGAGAATAGCAATTGATCTACTGTAGCTCCGTCTCTTACGACTACACTCAAACCTCTATTGGTATTGCGAATGGTACAATTGTTAAATGTGATGTGGCGAAAATCTCCATAACTCTCTGTACCTAACTTTAGGGCAGTAGAAGTAGAAACCAATGTGCAGTTGGTAACAGTCACATTTTCGCAGGATTCATACTTTCCATCTGTAATGGTTGATTTCAAAACAATGGCATCATCACCTGTTGTAATGATGCAATTGCTGATGACCACATCCTTACAACCATCTACATCAATTCCATCAGCATTGACGCCTTTGTCCAAACTAGATTCCAGGTAAATGCCTTCTACAAATATTCTTTTGCTCCATTTAAAATGTAAGGTCCAGTCAGTAGATTCAATAAGGGAAATATCTCGAATGCGTATGCCTTCACAAGATTCCAGGAAAATCATACAGGTATAAGGCTTTACCTTATAGTACATTTTCATTTCAATGCCGGACTTTCGGGCATTTTCAGTGATATCAGCAATGAAACCATCTACCTGCTTGATATCTTCATAAGTACGTTGAGCACGACCGTGTATGGCGCCTTTGCCTTCAATGCTAATATTTTGGGCATCTTTTGCATAAATCAATACGGGAGTACCTTCTCCTGCCGCTTTTCCACTATCATCTTTTTTGTAAACAATGAAATCGTTTTTGTAATCGGCTTCATTCTGGCTGGCAAATAAGGTCGCTCCTGCTTCAAAATAAAGTCTGACATTGGATTTCAGGACAATCGTTCCTGACATGTAATGACCAGGAGGGAAATAAACCATCCCGCCACCATTTTCATGTGCATTATCAATTGCACTTTGGATGGATTTTGCGCTATTGATTGTTGTGTCTGTTTGAGCTCCAAACTGGGTGACATCATAAATAGATTGGCTATATAATGGTAGTGCAATCACAGTGCCCAGGTATAAAAAGAATAGAGAGAAATACTTATTCATGGTATTGGGTTTTCATTACCTTAAACTAAGCAGACTAAGTATTATCAAAGCACAGAAATAGCGCAAAATGGTGTAAAATGGATACAAGCCTTAATCGAGTCCCAGTCTTTTCTTGTTTCTCTTTACAAAACTTTGATCAGCAGGTGGCCTTACAACCAATGGTGGAGGTAAGTCCCCCAGTTGATCTATGGCACTTTGCATGGCTTGAGTCATTTCACTAAGTTTTTTACGATTGAATTGACTTAGATCGTTTTGTTCTTCAACATCTGTTTGTAGGTTAAATAAAAGGGTGTCATGAGCAGCAACTGCTTTTTTCCAACTGGAAACGGGATTGCCGGGATATGGTAACTTGATTTTCCAATCTCCCTTGCGGAATGCCCTGAATTCATTGTTCATGGAGAAAAGAATTTCGTCATGTGAGCGTTCTCCTTCACCCATCAAAATATTGGTGACATCTACACCATCATAATCGCGATCATTGGGAATAGATGCACCGGCAAGTTGAGTAAATGTAGGCATGATGTCTAAGAAAGAAAGCATCCCATTATGAGTAGATCCTGCTTCAATGGTACCTTTCCATTGGATAATGCCTGGTACCCGCATTCCTCCTTCAAAAGTGTATTGCTTTCCTTCACGCAGTGGATCGGCACTACCTGCCTCAGGACCAAAAGCTAGCCATGGACCATTATCGCTACTAAAGAATACAATGGTATTATCATCGATTTGTAAGTCTTCCAGCTTTTTAAGGATTTGACCAGCACTCCAATCTAGCTCTTCAATGACATCTCCATACAAGCCTCTTTCTGTTTTTCCTTCAAAGTTTTCTGAAGCATAAATGGGTAAATGTGGCATACTGTGTGGCAAGTAAAGGAAAAATGGCTCGTCTTGATTTTTTTCAATAAACTCTAAAGCTTTTTTGGTATAGGTTTTTGTGATGAGACGCTGATCCACATTTTCTTCCACCACATCATTGCCATCCATATAGACAACACCATTCATATCATTGGAATACGGTATACCAAAATACTCATCAAAGCCTTGCTGTAATGGGAGGTATTTGTAGTGGTGTCCTAAATGCCATTTTCCCACTATTCCTGTATGGTATCCTTCTTGTTGTAAGACTTCCGCAAGTGTAACTTCATCAGGTGACATACCGGTCCAACTAGTAGGAAAAAACACATAAGCCATACCATGTCTCAATGGCTCTCTACCCGTCAGTAAACCTGCTCGGGAAGGGCTACATACCGGACTGGCGGAATACAAAGAGGTAAGCTTAAGCCCATTAGTAGCCATTTTGTCAAGATTAGGGGTACTATATCCAATTGCACCATTAAAACAGCCTAAATCAGCATAGCCAAGATCATCAGCTAATATAATTATGAAGTTTGGTTGTTTCTTTTGGGAAGAATCATCAGTAGATGGATTCTTTTGAGTGCAAGAAACCAATAGAAATAAGATTCCAAGTAAAGCTATATTTTTCATATTTAGGCTAAATTTATATTTACACAACACACAACACACAACACACAACACACAACACACAACACACAACATTATTGATCATCTGGACCTCGTTCTTCAACGCCTACTCGATTAGCCCATGCTTCGTATTTTGAAAGTAAATGGGCTTTTATTTCAGGCTGATTATCAGAAAGGTCATTCAATTCGGTGCGGTCTTTTTCTAAGTCAAATAGTTTCCAGCCAGGAAGCTCTCTGGTTTTGACCAACTTCCAAGAACCCATCCTTACCGCTTTATTGCCTTCGTGTTCCCATATGAGCGCATCTTCTTCACTTCTGATTTGATTTTTTTCTCCAGTCAGGATGGGCAATAAGCTTTTACCTTCGTAAGGATGAATGGCATTTCCATTCAATTCGGTGGGGTAGGAGGCACCACTTACTTCTAATATTGTTGGCATAAGGTCAGTAATATGTCCAACTGCTGTAGTTAAGCCATTTTTATTGTTGATTTGATCTCCCCATCTGGCGATCATGGGCGTTGCGAAACCACCTTCAAAGGTGTATCGCTTAAATTTTCGATAGGGTGTATTTGAAGCATTTGCCCAGGAAGAACCGTAAGAATGATAAGAGTTTTCAGACCCCATCGCTTCTGCAAGATCGGGACGAAAGTTGTGTCCTAAAGGCCCTTGCTCATAGGAAGCACCATTATCTGAAAGGAAAACTATGAGGGTGTTGTCCAATTTCCCTTTTTCTTCTAGTGTTTTTACGATCTGTCCAATTCCTTGATCCATTATGTCTATCATAGCTGCATATATGGCCATTTTTAGATCCATAGTATCTTTCATACCAGGGCTTAAACTATCCCAATCAGCATTTGCTTCATCTAAAGGAGACAAAGCATGTTTGGGGTCAACTATTCCCATATCCAGCATTTTTTTGTAGCGTTCTTCTCTGAGTTGAGCCCAGCCTTGTAGGTATTTACCCCTGTATTTGGCAATGACAGTATCAGGAGCATGTAAGGGCCAATGTGGTGCTTGATGAGCCAAGTACATAAAGAAAGGTTGGTCAGTATGATTATCAAAATGCCCATTGAGGTAGTCTACTGCTTTTTGAGAATAAGCTGTGGTCGAATAAAATCCACCTTGGATCTGACTATTGATATTGGTGGTATCTTCTACAAATTGGCGATGGATGTTTTTTCTTTTTCCTTTAGAGATGTTCCAATAATTCATGGCACCACTGATTAGACCATAGTATCGATCGAAGCCTCTGTCCAGAGGAAATACTGGTTTAAACTCTCCTACATGCCATTTTCCAACCATATAGTTGCGATAGCCTGCTGGACGTAATACTTCCGCAAGGGTTACACATTGCTCATTTAGATATCCTTGATAGGCATGACTTGAATCTGCTGGTCGGCCTCCAACCATTCCTCCCATACCTGCAAGGTGTGGACTAAGTCCTGTCAATAGAGTAGCACGAGTAGGACAACAACGAGCACCATTATAAAATTGAGTAAAACGAAGGCCTTCATTAGCCAATTTATCCAAATTAGGAGTATTGATTTCTCCACCATAGCAACCGATATCTGAATAGCCCATATCATCTGCCATTATCAGCAGAATATTGGGTTGTTTGGAGCTTTCTTGTACTACAGTAGAACAAGAAAATAGAATGGTGCAACAAAGAAATAGGATTAGGGTAATTTTTTTCATAACTATCTACTTTCACTTCTTAGTGGCCAAAAAGGTGTTGGCTGATGTTCTTTTTTGATGATGGCTTCCATTTGAGCCGTAATGTCAGGATATTCTTTCAGTTTGTACAGTTGTAGCTTCGCACCTTCCCATCCCATGTCATCAGCAAGGAAAAGAATGATATTGGGTTGAACTGCTTCAACTTCTAATGAAGGTGTCAGTAAGGCACTGTCTTCTTTTTGTAGCGAGCAAGCATGGGCTAGAAACAAGAGTTTTAGCAATATGATGAGTAAAGTATTCGAACTGTTGAGAGATGTTTTTAAATGAGCCATTTTGTACCTTAATTTGCCTAAGTAAGTTCGTGCTTAAAATGCTCATTGAAGAGTAAAATGGGTTCTATTAATTCGAAATTAAGTTCAGCTTTTGTGAGAAAGAGTCTGTCTCAAAAGCCCTTCGTGCTTTTTCGTCAGTAAATAATAGGTTGTTTGAGTCCATTTCCCCTTAAAAAGCTCTGCTTTTTAAGGGGAAATGGACTCAAACAACACTTTTTTGGGCGACTCAATTCGAGGAACGAGTTGTGAGACGGCCCCCTACTAACAAACTTATAGTTCTTTGATTTTAATGTTTCGGTACCAAACATCATCTCCATGATCCTGAAGACCGATGTATCCTTCAGAAGCAACATCTGCCCAGTTTTCATTTAGAGCAGGGAATTTACTTCCTGCTACTAACTCATTCCACTCAGGAGTCCACAAATGGTATTCAAGAACAGTTTCACCGTTCATGATGTGCCAAACAGAACCTTTGTAAACTTTGATCTCCACTTCATTCCATTCCCCAACTGGTCTTGCATTTTGAGGGTCTGCAGGAATCAAATCATATAGTGATCCAGCTTGTCTGTTTCCAGCAATACCTGCCTTAGCATCAGGGTGATTTATATTATCTAATACTTGCATTTCAGGAGCTGTTTTCCAGATGTAATCATAATCATCAGATTCTTGTCCCAGATAGAAAATACCTGAGTTACCACCTTCAGAAATCTTCCATTCCAATTTCAAATGGAAGTTTCCAAATTGCTTGTCACCATAGAGAATATCACCTCTATCTTTTCCACCTGCTTCTCCTCTTCCCGAACCAGGGCAATGAATCATACCATCTACAATTTGCCAGCCCTCTGGGAAAGTTTCTTTGCCATAGTTTCTCCATCCTTCAGCTGACTTACCATCAAATAGAAGTTGCCAGCCGTCTTCCTTCTCTGCCGCAGTTAAGGTATTGAGAGCTGCAGGTGCTTCTTCCTGCATGCTTTCGGTTTGATCCGGCTCATCTGTCGCTTGTTCCTGTTGATTGGTATCGTTGCAAGCACATAATAATGTAATAAGGCCAAAGCCCAATAACAATGATTTAAGTTTCATAGGTTGCTTATATATTTAGTTGGTTAATGCAAGTTGCGATGTATCATTGTTTGATTACATCGCAACATAAATTTATTAATAATTCCAGCCTTCTCTGTATTCTCTTTTGATGTAACTTTCCGCCGCTTCTTTAGCGTTGATGGTTGCATACTTTGTTTCAAACTTAGGATCACCATCAATTACTGTGAATGTATCAGAAGTAACCACTCTGATTTCATCAGAACTGCTGATGTTGGTGATGCGCATGTTTTCAGCATCCCATTCTAACTTTCTCTTCAAATCCTGTAGTCGAATGGCCAGGTTACCCATAACCACTACCTCGTTTAAAGGACCTGAATAGCCAAAGTGAGAACTTGCTTCGACTCTGCTATCTTTGTCTTCTTTACAAGCTCTCACCCAGTCCATTTCATGGCTTGTGTCTACTCTTCTAAGAGTTTGCTTTACATTTGGCTTTGCTCTGCCAACGATATATGGGTCTCTGGCATAGGTACTACAAACCAATGTTCCTTTTGAACCAACAAACATAGCACCGCCGCCACCATCACCCAACCTTTTACCAGGCTCCAATCCTTCCGGACGATCGGGCATTAGTCCGCCATCATACCAGGTGAAGGTCACAGCAGGCATTTTAGCTTTTCCTATTTTGGCTCTTTTAGGGAAATAGTAAGTCACCTTTTCAGCTATAGGAGCACTTTCAGTATTTACCTGAGAAGAAGTACCTTCAAAAGCAGTTGGATTTCCAAGGTTTAAAGCTTTGAATACCGGATCAATGATGTGGCATCCCATATCTCCCAATGCACCAGTTCCAAAATCCCACCATGCACGCCAATTCCATGGTGTATAAGCAGAATGATAAGGACGGTAAGGAGCAGGTCCAATGAATAAATCCCAATCTAAAGTATCTGGAATTGATTCCGATTGAGCAGGTCTTTCCAATCCTTGTGGCCAGATAGGACGGTTGGTCCATGCATGGACTTCTTCTACCGTTCCGATTTCACCATTCCATATCCACTCACAAGTCTGTCTGATTCCTTCTCCGCTATTGCCCTGATTACCCATTTGGGTAGCTACACCAGTTTCTTTGGCAATTTTAGTTAACATCCTTGATTCGTATACGGAATGAGTCAATGGTTTTTGAAGATATACGTGCATTCCCAATCTCATTGCATCAGCAGTAGGAGCATAGTGTGTATGATCAGGTGTAGCAATTACTACTGCATCGATATCATTCTTCATTTCGTCAAACATCTTTCTGTAATCCTTATACTTTTTGGCATCCGGATAATCTTTAAAGCATCTTTGTGCGTATTTCCAGTCTACATCACAAAGCGCCACGATGTTTTCTGACTTCATGTTTCTCAGGTTGCTACGGCCCATACCACCTACACCGATCCCAGCAATATTCAGCTTATCACTGGGGGTAGTATGGCCAAGACCAGAAACGACATGACTGGGGACAATGGCAAAAGCAGCCATCATAACCCCCGAATCTTTTAGGAATTGTCTTCTTTCTTCTGTTTTGATATCAGGTTTTTTCATAAAATATTAATTTATTTTTCAAGAAAAGGAATCCATTTCTCTTTGGATTTTGAAGATTTAATTACTGTTTCAATAAACTGCATGCCCCTGACCGCATCCTCTATGTTGGGAAAATCGAATGAATCAGTCGATATGCTTTTATCCTTATCAGAATTGACTATAGCTTTTGCAAACTCAGTATAGATGTTTGCAAAAGCTTCGATAAAACCTTCCGGATGCCCGGGAGGTATTCGACTTCCTGACAGTGCATTAGGGGATAAATATCCCTGTCCGGTCCTCAATATTTCAGTAGGTTTGTCGAGGTATTTCATCAACAATGTATTGGGCTCCATTTGATGCCATTCAAGACTGGCTTTAGATCCATAAACCCGAAAGGATAGCGGGTTTTCTTCGCCCAGACTGATTTGACTACAGTAAATGATTCCTCTAGCTCCATTGTCAAACCTGACCAATATATTGGCATCATCATCCAATTGCCGACCTTCCACGATAGAGGATACATCAGCACATAACTCCTGTATTTTAAGCCCTGTTACATATTCGGCTAAATTTTCTGCATGCGTACCAATATCAGCTAATGAACCTCCAAGCCCTGCTTTTTGTGGATCAGTTCGCCAACTGGCCTGTTTATGGCCGGTCACCTCCAGCTTCGTAGACAACCAACCTTGGGGATATTCGACGATGACTTTTCTAATCTCGCCTAATCTACCTGTTTTAATAAGTTGTCTGGCTTCTTTTACAAGTGGGTAGCCGGTATAATTATGAGTTAGACCATAGTGAAGTCCTGTGGAACGTACTACTTCGGCTAGGGCTTTGGCCTCGTCGAGATTAAAGGTAGCAGGTTTATCACTGAGCACATGGAAACCCTTTTCCAGAGCTAGCTTAGCCGGTTTGAAGTGCAGGTGGTTGGGAGTTGCAATAACCACAAGATCCATCTTTTTTTCTTCTGGCAATAGACTTTCCTGCTCAATCATTTCTATATAACTGCCATAGGATCTGGAGTCGTCCAATCCAAGGGAAATACCAAAGTTTTTAGAAACATTGGGTTGGCTACTAAAAGCACCACATACCAACTCGATTTTTCCATCAAGCCTGGCTGCCATACGGTGAACTTCTCCAATAAAGGCGCCCGGACCACCACCGATCATGCCCATTTTGATTTTTTTCATACAAACTGACAGTAATCACAAATGAATAATTGATGTTTACCTAACGATAAACATAAGTAAAATAGAATTAATTTCTTTTTCTGAGAACAGCCTTGTTAATAAAATTTTATTCTATATTTTACGGGCGAATTAGATGAAAACATTGTTTGCCGACACATAAATCTATAAATCAAAAGAATAAACAAATAAGACAATGGTTACATCTAGGAGGAATTTTATTAAGAAAACAGGAATTATTTTAACTGCTTCAAGTTTACTGCCTACTTTTTTATCATCTGGGACACATTTTATGGCCAATGAAAGATTAGACATTTCATTAGCACAGTGGTCACTTCATCGGATGTTGAAAAAAGGAGATTTGAAGAATCTCGATTTTCCGGCCTACACCAAGAAAAACTTTTCCATCAATGCAGTGGAATATGTTAATCAGTTTTTCAAAGACAAAGCAAAAGATCAACAATATCTAAAGGATTTGAAGGATCGTTCTATGAGCGAAGGAGTTAAAAATCTTTTGATCATGATTGATGGGGAAGGAAGTTTGGGTGTATCGGACAAAAAAGAACGAAAAAAGGCAGTAGAAAATCATTACAAGTGGGTGGAAGCAGCACAGTTTTTGGGTTGCCATTCCATACGTGTTAACGCATATGGGCAAGGTGAGAAAGAAGCTGTTGCAAAGGCTGTAGTGAAAAGCCTGAAGAAGCTTTCTTCTTTTGCAAAGGACTATGACATCAATATTTTGGTCGAAAATCATGGTGGATTTTCTTCAGATGGGCAATGGTTGTCTCAAGTGATGGATAAGGTAAATATGCCTAATTGTGGTACTTTGCCGGATTTTGGAAACTTTACCATTGATAGGAAGAAAGGAGAGCAATACGACCGCTATAAAGGTGTGGAAGAGCTCACTCCTTATGCTAAAGCCATGAGTGCCAAATGTTACGATTTTGATGAGCAAGGCAACGAAACTACCATTGATTTTAAGCGAATGCTCACTATCGTTACTAAGGGTGGATATAGTGGCTATGTTGGTATTGAATATGAAGGCAAAAAGATGAGTGAAGTTGATGGTGTAAAGGCTGCAAAAAAACTATTAGATAAGACGATTAAAGCGATATAATAAACAAACACTTACAATGAAAAGTACGGATCTATCGAAGTCTCAATTGACCTTTCTGGTTTTACTTAGATGGTTGATTGGGTGGCACCTTTTGTATGAAGGACTGATTAAAATAACCAATCCTGCATGGTCGTCCAAGGCTTACCTGGCTAGTGCGGAAGGAATATTTGGAGGAATATTTCAAGCGATGGCGCAATCTGAAAGCTTGCTGAGAGTGGTTGACTATATGAACATGTGGGGATTGACTATCATTGGCTTAGCCTTAATCCTTGGCATTTTTACGACTCAGTTTTCTATCGCCGGAGCAATCTTGTTATTGCTGTATTTTTTGGCACATCCGCCTCTTTTTTCCCCTTCACCAGTTGCCGTTGAAGGGAGCTATTTATTTGTAAACAAAACACTTATTGAATCGTGTGCTCTTGTGGTGTTGGCACTTTTCCCAACAGCACATATCATAGGCATTCAAAGGTTTTTTAAAAAATAAAAAATGGATAGAAGAGATATTATAAGAGGGCTTGCATCTTTACCCATACTTGGCTTTTTGGGCTGGTCCTATGCAGAAAAAAAATCGAGAGAAGAAGAAGTTAAGAATGCCATTCTTAATGAATTAAATATTACGGCTAAGGCTCCTTCAACAGTAGGATCTATGAATGGAGATACCATTCGCCTAGGGATTATTGGTGCTGGTGGTAGAGGTCGCCATCTTATGCGCGCGTCTGGCTTTGCAGAACCAGCTTGGTTGGAAATGGTCAAAGAGGGCTTAAGGGAAAACCCAAATGATGGTCGACTCAAAACTTTTCTGGAGCAGGAAGATTTGAATGTGCGTTTTACAGCTGTCTGTGATGTTTTTGATGTACATGCTGATTTGGGTATGGCTGCAGCAACTACTGAGGACAGTACACCTAAGAAGTACAGTCGGTATCAAGATCTATTGGCCGATAAAGAGGTGGATGCAGTCATTATTGCTACTCCGGATCATTTGCATGCTCCTATGTGTATAGATGCGATTAAGGCAGGTAAGCATGTGTATGTCGAAAAATGCATGACCCATAAAATAGGAGAGACCTATGAACTTAAAGAAACGGCACTGGCCAACCCCAATGTGGTTTTCCAGGTAGGACACCAACACCGCCAGACGCTTAGTTTTTTAACAGCTATGGATATCATCGATAAGAATGTGCTGGGACATGTTTCTTTGATCGAAGCAGCAACCAATCGGAATGATGATGTAGGCGCCTGGCAATATGAAATCCATAAAGATGCCAATCCTAATACAGTAGATTGGGAACAATTTTTAGGCCCTGCGCCTAAAATTCCATTCAATGCAGAGCATCTTTTCCGCTGGAGAAAATGGTGGGCATATGGGACGGGTTTATCAGGAGACTTGCTTACACACGACTATGATAGAATCAATTGTATTTTAAAAATGGGTATTCCTGATTCTGTTATGACTTCTGGTGGTGTTTATACACACAGAGATGGAAGAGATGTACCTGACGTAATGAATGTTTGTATGGAATATCCTGATTTTTCTACCGGATCTACTCAGAATAAAGGGAAAGAAAAAGGGATGACCTTTTTGTATACCGCAACACTTGGCAATAGCTATTGGAGACCAACCAAATTAATGGGTCACGATGCTACACTTGAGCTAGGCAATCAATTAACGGTTTATCCCGACAGGAATTCAACTCGATATCAAACCTTTTTTGAGGAAGAAACCATTGAAAGTGGAACACCTTT
>JBCBCD010000086.1:11462-13090 GCA_038530915.1 Bacteroidota bacterium | reverse complement strand
AAAATCTTTTGTGAAGAAGTCATCAAAAAACTTTGAAACTGTAGGCATCATTGGATTTCTTTTTACAATAGACATAGTTTACGGTTATAAATTCATTTTCTATTGTATGATAATCAAAGGAAATGCCAATAAGGGTTGACTGAAATTATGGCATGCATTTTTGTATTTGTAAGACAAAATGACATAATAAAAAAGGAAGCATGAAAAAGTATCATGCTTCCTTTTATAAAACTATAGTATTAAGAAATTAGTATTTCTTATGCTTGCTGAGCTTGTTGCATAGTTACAGCAAACTGCAGTTCGCCTTTATAATCTCCATTTTTAAGTTTTTTAGATACAGCATTGAATGCTTCAATTGTTTGATCAATATCTGCATCGGTATGTGCTGCACTAGGAATCAATCTCAAAAGAATCATTCCTTTTGGTATCATTGGATAGATTACCATTGAGCAGAAGATATTGTATGTTTCACGAATATCGTGTACTAAGTTAGCCGCTTCGAATGGAGTGCCATGCATGAATACAGGAGTCACACAACTGTTTGAACCACCTAAGTCGAAACCAGCATCCTTAAGACCAGTCTGCAATTTGTTTACATTGTACCAAAGTTTATCCTTTAGTGAAGGATTACTTCTTAGCATTTCCAACCTTTTCAAGTTACCTTTTACATAAACCATTGGAAGAGACTTAGCAAAAAGTTGAGACCTTAAATTGTATCTCAAGTAATTGATGATGCCTTTATCACCAGCTACAAAAGCACCAATACTTGCCATAGATTTTGCAAAAGTACTGAAGTAAAGATCTATTTTATCTTGTACTCCTTGCTCTTCACCGGCACCAGCTCCAGTAGCACCTAGAGTACCAAATCCGTGTGCATCATCTACTAAAAGCCTAAAGTCGATTTCATCTTTGTAGGCAGCAATTTCTTTAATGATACCTTGCTCACCTCTCATACCGAATACACCTTCAGTAATTACAAGAATACCACCTTTAGATTTTTCAGCTAGTTCTTTTGCTTTTTTGATTTGAAGGTCGAAACTTTCAAGATCATTGTGTTCAAAAGGAAGTCTTCTACCCATATGGAGTCTAAGTCCATCATAGATACAAGCATGACAATCCTTGTCATAAACTACCACATCGTGTCTACTTAATAAAGTATCCACGATAGACATGATACCTTGGTATCCAAAGTTCAATAATAAACCAGCTTCTTTCTGCACAAAGTCAGCAAGTTCATTTTCTAGCTGTTCATGATAATTGGACTCACCAGACATAATTCTAGCACCCATAGGGTAAGCTAATCCCCATTCTTCAGCTACCTCTGCATCTACCTTTCTAATTTCAGGATGATTGGCCAAGCCTAGATAGCTATTCAAGCTCCAAATAATCATCTCTTTACCATTGAAGGTCATACGACTTCCCAATGCTCCTGTTAATTTGGGAAAAGCATAATACCCATGAGCAAGGTGTGCATATTGCCCCAATGGTCCACGGTCAGCTTGAAATTTGTCAAATAAATCTACCATAGGAAGACAGTTTTGATTTTACGTTAATTGTTGATTTTACCACACTTTTTTTAGCTGTGTGTTATTTACCCATTTACTCCAAAGCGCGTTATATGTATGTAT
>JBCBCD010000086.1:0-11452 GCA_038530915.1 Bacteroidota bacterium | reverse complement strand
GGCTTATTATTTATATCTACTAGTTCATAGCCTCTATTGGCCCATTCGAAAATACTGCCGTAAAGGTTATAAACTTTAGTAAATCCAAGTTCCTTTATTTGCTCTCCTATCTTCTCACTTCTATACCCTATTGAGCAATATAATACAATTTTTTGATCCTTAGGAATTCCCTTTAACTGATTAGCGTCAAATTTTTTATAACCAATATACTCAGCATTTTCAATATGGCTAATTTTGTACTCTTTATATTCCCTGGCATCAAAGATAATAACTTCATTCTTAATATTAGCTAATTCTTCTACACCAATCACTGGAACAGTGAAGTTTAGCAGACTACTGATTCTTTTATCAAAGTCTTCTTTTGCTACCAGTTTCGTTGTTTTTACGTTTTGCGAACAAGCAATTTGTACGAATGATAGGAGTATTCCAATGATAAAATGTAGACTCCGGTTTATTTTCATAAATATATTTTGATTAATGGATTTTAAGCAATATAGTATCATTTATGCATATATGGGCCATTACCTACCTTATCTTCTAACAACCTACCTTTATCGCATAGTTGAATTAATTCTTCTTGGATGAAAGATTTAGCCTTGGTTTCAATTGAGTGTGGGTACAGTATATGTAGATTTGGACCTGCATCTAAAGTAAAGTATAAAGGTAAAGCTGTATCTTTTCTAAATGCTTTAACTTTATTAATTGCAATGATACTATTTGGATGCATCAAAATAAAAGGAGGATTAGATGTCATCATAAGTGCATGTAATGTCAATGCTTCTTGTTCGACTATCTCACCAAACCTTTCTAAGTCTCCTCTTTTCATAACTGTTAAAAGATCTACCATGTTCTCTCTTGCTTGTTGAAATCTTCTTTCTGAAAAGATATTATTATCCATCAAGCCATGACCAACTGTACTTGATACTTCTTTTTCGTCACCGCTAATGATTAAAATATCATCGTGAAAGGTTTCAAATATTGGGTCTACCCCATCTACATTTACTGCATAAAGATCATTACTGTTTTTGATTGATTCACTTTTTCCCCATGCAGCTAATTTAGGATACAATGATCTACAAGCACTTCCTGAACCCAGCCTGGCTATATAAGATGCTTTTTGTAAAAAATCTTGTTTGCTTGGGCTTTGATCAAACAACTCTCTTTCCAATGAACACAGGCATAATGCCAATGCGCTCATGCCTGATGCTGATGAAGCAATACCAGCCGAATGTGGAAATGTATTAGTCGTATGTATTTCCAATTTCAATTCAGATAAAAAAGGAAAGACCTCTATAATTCTATGAAAGAACTGATTTATTTTTGGTTTAAAGGATTCCTTTTTGTTCCCTTCAAAATATATTTCGAAAGCTATATTTTTATCTGTAACCTCCTTTGATTGATATTTAACCTTTGTCTTAGTAATAGCATTATTAAGTGTAAAACTAATTGATGGGTTTTTGGGTATTTGAATTGGTTTCTTTCCCCAATACTTTACCAATGCAATATTAGATGGGCTTGCCCATGTAACCTCACCTTCAACTAACCTAGAACCTAGCATAAGTTCATTGTTCTGATATAAATTCATTTATTCTGTTTTGTAATGAATTTGTTCCACGTGGAACAATGTGTGGTAAAATTAATAGTTCATTTTTATCCATTCTTTGAATGATGAATAATGTTTGTCCATCTTAATAGAGCTTTTTGTTTTGCCTTCAAGCTCTTTCAACGGTAATGGAATTTCAATTTTCTCATCCAATATTCGCTCTACATCACCCAGGAATTTTGCTGGATGAGCCGTTTCAAGCAATACATTTGTACTTTTAAAACGGTTTTCTTCTTTATATTTTTTTATAGCTAGATGTCCTACTGCACCATGTGGATCTATGATGTAGTCATATTTGTCTTTGATTTCTCTCATAGCTTCAGCCGTATCAACGTCATTAAAGGCATAACCAGTAATTTTCTCTTTCATATTGTTCCACGTGGAACCATTGGTTTCAGTGTAGAAATAATCAAGCATTCTATTGAAGTTTGATGGATTTCCTACGTCCATTGCATTAGAGAGTGTTCTTACAGATGGTTTAGGAAGGTATTTTCCGGTTTCTAGATATTGTGGAACGATGTCATTTGCATTGGTTGCAGCAATAAATTGATGAGCAGGCATGCCCATTTTATGGGCGAATAACCCAGCGGTAAGGTTTCCAAAGTTGCCACTTGGAATACAATAGTTGATTGGATGGCCTTTGGGAGCTTGCTTGTATGCCTCGAAATAATAGAATGATTGTGGGATCAATCTGGCAATATTAATAGAATTGGCAGATGTTAACCTTATAAAGTTTATTAAATCAGGGTCAAGAAAAGCCTTCTTTACTATTGCCTGGCAATCATCAAATGTGCCATCGATCTCTAAAGCAGTTATGTTGTGGCCCAATGTGGTAAGCTGTTTTTCTTGTAAGGGGGAAACTTTTCCACTTGGATATAATATAACTACCTTAATTCCTTCTGTTTTGTAAAAGCCAGAAGCTACTGCCCCGCCAGTGTCACCTGAAGTTGCTACCAAAATTACGAGCTCTTTACTTTCATTTTGGTTGAAATAACTCATCAGCTGAGCCATAAAACGAGCACCAAAATCTTTAAAGGCCAGAGAAGGGCCATGAAATAATTCTAAAATGAATAATTCTTCATTTAGTTTTTTTAATGGAGCGGGAAAAGATACAGCTTGATTTACAATTTTTTCCAGATCAGATAAAGGAAGAAATCCATTAAAAAGCGTCTTGCATACCTCAAACGCTAGCTCCTTTATGTCATAATTTTCTATTGTTTCGATAAACCCATCTGGGAGTAAGGGGATTTCTGTAGGCATATATAAGCCATTGTCCGGAGGGAGTCCTCTTAAAACAGCTTCTTTTAAATTTACTATGTGCCCTTTATTGTTGGTGCTATATAGTTTCATTTTCGTTTATAGTTTGATAGATCCTTCTTGATTGATTTTTGAAATAAAAAGTTGTTGCTCTATGTCATTATCTTTAAATACCTTGACCATGGCTTCCCCTACTCTTTCGGCAATGTGACTGCTAGAACTTAATGCAAAAATGGAAGGGCCTGCGCCAGAAATACTACACCCTAAAGCACCAGCATTTAGCACTTTTTCTTTTACTTCATAGAAATGAGGAATCAATTTAGCCCTTTGTGGTTCAATGACTACATCTTGTAATGATCTACTTATGAGGTCTAAATCTGAATTATACATACCAATAATCAATCCTCCCATATTTCCTGTTTGAGCAATGACTGACTTTAATGAGACTTGATTACTTAATACATCCCTTGCATCTCGTGTTAATATGCGAATATGAGGGTATATTACGGTTGCATAGATACCTGCAGGCACCGGAACCCTATGTACATCCAAGGTTTTATTATCTCTTATAAGCAGTAATCCACCGAGCAATGAGGGTGCTACATTATCTGCATGGTATGATCCATCAGCCAATTGTTCGCCTAAAACGGCAAAATGCAACAACTCTTTTTTAGTAAGAGGCTTTTTAAGAAGTTCATTTATGGCCATCACTCCTGCTACAGCACTTGCAGCACTTGATCCCAAGCCACTGCCAAAAGGCATTTTCTTATGTATCTCCATTTCAATACCCAAATCAGTTTCATCAAGATGTTCCAATAGGCGCATTGCAGCAAAACCGGCAGTGTTTTTTTCAACCTCAAGAGGTAATTTCCCTTTGTCACCTGTGATTGTAGTAATACGTAATCCCTTTTTATCGGAGTATTTTACAATGATTTCATCACCAGGTTTTTCTAGTGCAAAACCCATTACATCATAACCTACTGCAACATTAGCTACAGAGGCCGGAGCAAATACTTTTATTCCAGCTTTCATTTCGTTTTGTTTCTTTATTACTTTCTTCTAAATTAGAAAATCACCAATGGTCAATACTTCTGCAAAAACACCAGCAGCGGTAACTTCTCCCCCAGCACCTGGTCCTCTTACTACTAATGGTCTGTCTTTGTATCTATCAGTAGTGAATACTATCATATTATCACTGCCATCTAAAGAGTAAAAAGGATTGTCTACTGTTACAGCTTCCAATACTATTGAGGTTCTTTTATCTTCTATCTTTGCTAAAAACCTCAAAACCTTGTTCTCTTTCTCTGCATTCATTCTCATAGTTTCAAAGTGTTCATTTGTCTCTTCAAGCGCTTCAAAAAATGCCTCTACACTCTTTGCCGTTTGGCATTTTTCTGGAAGTATATTTTCAATTTCAACATCACCAGGTTCAATTGATAACCCCATTTCTCTAGCTAATATGACGACCTTCCTTTTTACATCCTGACCACTTAAATCTACACGTGGATCAGGCTCAGTATAGCCAAGCTCTTGAGCTTTTTTGACTATATCACTAAAAGGAGTTTTTCCATTAAAGTTGTTGAAGATGTACGAAAGAGATCCTGATAAAACACCTTCTATTTTGATGATTCTATCTCCACTCACGATTAAATCATTCAAAGTGGAAATGACTGGAAGTCCAGCTCCAACATTGGTTTCATACATAAATCGGACTCCTCTCTTTTGGGCAATAGATTTTAGCCGTTTGTATCTTAAGTAGGAAGAAGAAGTTGCGATTTTATTAGGAGTAGAAATAGAAATACTTGCGTCCAAAATGGCCTCATAATAATCAGCAATGTGTTCTTCAGCTGTATTATCTATGAAAATGGCATTGGATAAATTGAAGCTTTTTATTTTTTGAAGGTATTTATTCATATCCATCTCTTCATCTGCTGCTTGTATTTGCTCTTTCCATTGATCCAGGTTAATGCCTTCTGCATTGAATATCATTTTTTTACTATTAGCCAGCCCCACCACTTTAAGTTCAAGTGATCGCTGTGACTTTAAATATTCAGTATGTTGTTTTATTTGTTTAAGTAATGTACTTCCTATCAAGCCCACTCCTACAATAAATAAATGGAGTTCTTTTGTTCCAGATAAGAAAAATGCATCATGCAAAGCATTTAATGCTTTTGACTCATTTGACTTGTCTACTACTACCGAAATATTCAGTTCCGAAGACCCTTGAGCAATAGCCACTATATTGATGCCATTCTTTCCGAGAGCTCTGAATAAGCGTCCTGCGATACCGGGTTGATATCTCATGTTCTCTCCGATAATTGCAACAACACATAGATCATCTTCAATCTTTACTGGGTCTACAGTGCCAGTACTTATCTCTTGTGCAAAAGTTTTTTCGATGGCTTTTTTAGCTCTTAATGCATGTCTTGGCTGAATGGCAAAACTGATAGAATACTCTGAAGATCCTTGTGTAATTAAAATGATATTTATTTCTTCTTGGGCAAGTGTATTAAATAACCTTCCTGCAGTTCCTGGTACACCAAACATACCACTACCCTGCAGAGTTAATAATGCTATATTTCCTATTGATGAAATTCCCTTAACAGCCCTTCCATTGGGATCTTTCTTATGAGATATAAAAGTTCCGGAAAAAGTAGGGTTAAATGTATTCTTAATTTTAATTGGAATATTCTTATTCAGAGCTGGTTGTATGGTTGGAGGATAAATCACCTTCGCTCCAAAGTGTGCCATTTCCATTGCTTCAGAATATGTCATAGAAGGTATGGTAAATGCCTTTTTGACTTTTCGAGGATCCGCTGTGAGTACACCATTTACATCTGTCCAAATTTCAATGATTTCTGCATCCAAAGCTGCTGCAAGTAAAGCAGCGGTATAATCTGATCCTCCTCTTCCTAAAGTGGTTGTAAGTCCACCTTTTGCTGAAGCAACAAAGCCAGTTACTATTTGAATCTCAGGATTTTCTGCATAGTATTCTCGTGTCTTCTTAAAAGACATTTCAAGGTCTACAATTGCGGAGCCAAATTGCTTATTGGTTTTAATAATCTTCCTGGCATCCAGGTATTTGGCATTTAAGCCATTTTGTTGTAGCGCAATAGAAATGATGTAAGAAGAATTCCTTTCTCCAAAACTCAAGACGTAATCCATAGTTCGAGCAGAAGCTTCCCTAACCAAGAATATACCGTATAATAAGTTTTTTAATACTTCATGATTGTTGCTAATTCCAGAAAGTACAATTTCTCTATGATCTTCATCAATGAGTGCTCTAACCGCTTCAGCATGTCGCTCACTAAATTGCAGAAACAAGTCTTGATAACTTTCGTCTCCTCTCGCAGCCAATTGACTCATTTGTATAAGTGAATCTGTCACTCCACCAAAAGCAGAAAAAACTACAGTAAACTTTTCTCCTTCGGAATAATAATGTTTTAATATTTCAATTATTCCTTCAATGCGCTTAGGAGTACCAACAGAAGATCCTCCAAACTTTAGTACTTTCATAATCAAATAATTCTTGTACGGTTAAATCATAAAATGACTAAAAGAGTCATTTTATATATTAAAATAAATATTAATATATTTTGATTAATTAACACCAGTTGCAATGTATGAGATGGTGTAAGGAAGAATTTAAAAGAAATCGGAGATTTCGTATTAAATGATGACGCTTAACCTCTCTCTAAAGATACATCGCATCTTGTATTAATAAGGTTAGGGAAGAATATCAATGTGAACTTTCACCACAGAATTTGGCTTGACAAATCTATTTATTTATTAGGTGAAATCACACTAAAGATTGGTCTTAATTACGAGAGCAGTATCTTCCTTTTGTCTCATTTTCAGTTGGTCTTGCTTAGTCTTATCCTTATAACCACAAAGATGTAGTATGCCGTGGATAATCACTCGCGATAGTTCTAGCAAAAAACTAAGATGCCGTACATCAGCATTCTCTTGCACTCTTTCAATGCTGATAAAAATATCTCCTTCTATGGTAGGGAATTCTTGGTATGGGAAGGTAATAACGTCAGTGAGCGTATCATGATTTAAGTATTCAATATTCATTTGATACAGATACTTATCACTACAAAAGATAATATTGACATTAGAAAGTTCTCCTTTTTCCTGGTCAATAATTTCACAGATCCATCTTTTGATTTTTTCTTGATCAGGTAGTTCAAAAGAAATATCTTCTGTGAAAAAGTTAATTCTATCATTCGTAAAAGAACCATCTCTCGGAATGGCCTCTATGCTCATATTTTAAACTTAATTTCTACTGTGCTACCGTTATTATAATATCGAACTGAATCAGAAAGTTCTTGCATTAGGAATACTCCACGTCCTCCACATTTTAAAATATTCTCTGGACAGGTAGGATCTGGAATTGATTTAGGATCAAAACCTTTGCCCTCGTCAGAAATTCTAAAAGCGAGAGAATCTTTGACTCTTTTTAATTGAATTCTAACCGTTTTATTCTCATCACTTTTATTGCCATGGATAATCGCATTGTTGACAGCTTCTGTAATACTTATCAAAATATTACCGTATACTTCTGTTCCGATCTGATAAGTTTTAGCAACTTTTTTTACGAAAGTTTCTACGTGTTTAATATTTCGGGGGTGAGATGTAAGTTTTAGCATTATTTGTTTTTCTCTCATTATAAATAAGCTAGAAAGTTAATATAAAAAGTTCTAGGCTGATAAATATTTTAAGGCGTCGAAGTTAACAAAAGGTAGTTGGAAATATTTCCAACTACCTTTTATAATGATTATTTAGTTTTTAGAGACTTTATATATTCTTCTACTAAGGTCTTGTAATAAGGTTTCAATGTAGGAGAAACCGTTCTGTATATTTCTATTTCAGATTTACGCTGCTTTAGATATTCTTCAAGAGCGGGAGGCATCTTTCTTTCTTTCTGCGCAGCCGTTTCAGATTTACGTTGATTATCGTACTCTCTTTCTCGCTCTGCTTTTTCATGTTTGAGCAAACGAGTTAGAATATCTTTTTGTCTCATAAGCGTTTCATTTTGTAAGCGCTTATTAACCAGGTCTTTTTCAACTTTATCCATTTCGTTGATGAGATCTTGCAATTGCTTATCTCCATTGCCCTGTTCTCTCAATTTTCTTTGTTTTTCTTCTAAGGCTTTTCTAAGAGCAGCTTGTCTTGCAGCCATCTTTGCAAACTCTTCGCTATTGCCTTTTCCTGGCTGACCACCTTGCATACCATCTTTCATTTGCTGCATCTGTTGATTAAGCTGTTGTTGACCTTGACTTAACTTATCTTGTGGTTGACCTCCCTGACCAGGAGTAGGAGTAGTGCACATTTGATTTCCTTTCATCATTGCAGACATTTGTTGCTGCATTTGATTCATCGTTTCACTTAACATCAGAGCAAGATCGTTTAAGTTTTTCATTACTCTTTGTTGGTGATCGTTAGCCTGAGGCTTTCTTCTTTCTTCAAGATCTTCAAGACCTGCATTGAAATTACTATTGATCTCAGTTACTTTTTCAGTTACAAAGCTTTCAATTTGGAATACTCTCTTGCTTAGTGCTTGCAAACTATCTTCAACAATTTTGAAGTTGTCTTTGATTTTGAACTGTTCTTGTACCAATTCAACATATCTTGGTGTATTGGTTACGGTTGATGCAAAATCATCGATGAGTTCTTCCTGGTTAAATGAAAGTCCAACCAGGTTTTCTAACAACTGGCGTAATGCCTGCATATCTTCCTGCATTTGCTGCATTTGATTGGATTGCATAGATTGAGACATTGATTGTGCCATTTGCTTCATTTTCTGAGCAGCATTCTTTTGTGATTGAGAAGCTTTATTATTTTGTTGCTTTTGGAGCTGTTGTTTACTATCATTCATTTCTTGCTTGATGTCATCCATTTGCTCTTTATTGTCATCCATCTGCATTGGACTCTCAAGCTCATCATTCTTCTCTTTAGTCTTTTCCATTTTTTCCTGGAGTTTTTCAAACTCCTTATTCAGCTCATCTTGTTTTTCAGTCAATTCCTCTTGCTTCGACTTTTCTTCTCCATCTTTCTTTTCTTGCTGATCATTCTGTTCTTTAGACTCATTATTTTTCTTATCGTCACTCTGTTCTTCATTTTTTTGCTGATCAGACTCCTTATTTTCTTCGGTTTGCTTTTGTTCATCTTTGTTTTCCTCTCCCTCTTGCTGATCGTTTTGTTGATCATCTTGCTCTTGCTCTTGCTCTTCGTTCATTTGCTCAGTTTCTTTCTGCAGCTCTTCTTGTTCTTCAGCCAATTTTTCCAACTCATCGATCGCCTCTTTCATTTCTTTCTCTACTTCAAGTTGTTTATACAACTCAAGTAGTCTATCCATATTCTTTTCAAGTTGCTCATCATTCATTTCCATCTCCTCCATCATATCAATAGCCTGGTCTTTTTCAAGCTCTTGCATCAACTCTTGAATTTTATCCATGAGCTCTTGCATTTCAGGAGTCATCACCTCTTCGAACATTTCCTGAAGCTGTTGTTGCTTTTCCAGTATTTCTTCATCTTGCTGACTGAATTCTTCCTGGTTTTGCATATTTTCTTCAAAAGCTTCTTTAGCTCTTTCCATTTTTTGCTCTAACTCATTTTGACGCTCCATCATCTTTTCGAGTTCTTTTCTATCTTGCCAATCGAGTTCTTTTTCCTGAAGAAGTTTCTCTTTCATTTTACGCATATCATCTTGCAGCTTCTTTGCATCTTTGATCGCATCTTCAAGATCTTCTTTGATCAATTCATCATTAGCTTCTTCCATTGCTTGGTATTCGTCAATGGTAGGCATTGAGAAAATCATTAAGTTGGTTCTTGCTGACTTGTTGCCATTTACTCTGTCATTATCAAATATTTCAAAGTAGTAGGTAATTTCATCACCTGGATTCAACTCGATTGCATTTAGATCAAAAGAATGCTCAAAGTCTACCTGCTTATTTGAGGGAGAACTTAACGTTTCAGTAGTTAATTTACCCTCTTTACCTGTGGCGTCTTTTTTGCGATAATTAAAAGTAAGTAAAGAAAGTCCGTAATCATCTGCAGCTTGACCTGCGAAGAACAAATATTTATTGTCAGTACTATCTTGGAATTTTTCTGCCTTGATCGTTGGATATAAATCCGGGATTACAGATAATGCATAACTTACAGAATCAGCATTTGGGAGTAACTTGTTGGAAATGAATAATTTATAAAAATCATCTTTTAGAGCTTTCCTTTTGTAAGTAAACAAATCATCTGAATATCTTTTGATTTCAGCCAATTCACTTTCTGAAGAAAATTGGATGGCAATATTATCTGTATTTTCTGCATTGAATATCCAGTCGATGGTTGTTCCTACAGGTACTACTAAATCTCCAATATTTGATAGAGCTTCATCTTTCCTTCCCGTATAGTTAGGATAATTCAATTGCACTTCAAAACTTGAGATATTCGGCTTTTTCAATACTTCTAATTCATAAGGAATTGAACGCACCATACCTGAACCCAACTCAAAATCCGTAGTATTTTGAACTGTTTTGAACTCGTATGAAAATTTATTGGCAGCTACTTTCTTAAGTCTATATTGAACATCATCTAAGTAGATAAATGCTTCTGCTGGCAACTCATTTCCTTCAATTGTAATATTCAATTCATAATCGTCATACTGCACAACCTGTAAATCTTCATTGTCAATTACAAATGAAAAGGGAGCTGGCTTTTCATAAACTTTATTGTTGTTTATCAATCGGGTAGTACTGTCTTTGATAATACTTGGAGCTGTAAATAATATAACTAGTAGCAATAATAAGGGCGGAAGAGCATATCTCAAGTACTTTCTATTTTGAGAAAGGTTGATGGCCGATTTAAATGGAACCAACTTTATTTCTTCCGTTTTCTGGTTGATACCTGCAATTAGTAAAGTGTTTTCATTGCTTGCATCTGCTTGTTGTTTCAATTGCAAGATGTTTAGCAATTTATCTTTTACATCTACAAAGTGGTCACCTATAATCTGAGCAGCTTTCTCGTGAGAAATTAGACTTCCCAACCTGAAGTAGTTAAGCAAAGGAAGCAGTATCCAATAAGCAATTGAAAGGGTGCTTACAGATAAGAATGAATAGAATAAGACTTTTCTTTTGGTTGGATTAAAGTAATAGAAATATTCCAATACATTGATTAGAATAAACAAGATTCCAACTAATCCAACTGCGTATAATAAACCTCTAATTAATTTATTGAGGTAGTACTTTCTAATGAACTGGTCTAATTTTTCAATCAACAAGCGATAATTGTCCTTCTGTGCCATGACTACTAATTGAGTTAAATTTAATTGACGTGATATTCCAAAGTAACTGTATGTAAAAACACAATAAACTTAAAATAGATGCATTTGATCTATTTCTAAAGTAAATTTTCAAATACTGTAGATTGTAAGCAGTGGTTTTTAAGTTGGAGATGTACTAGAGATGTTGAAAAATAGATAAGAATGTGAATAATGTCAAGGCATAACGTGTTAAAGTAAAAGTAAAGTTGGCTCTAAATAGATTAAAGCGAAAATTTAATATGTATTATCAATTAATATCTATTAAATTTTCT
>JBCBCD010000085.1:2688-13158 GCA_038530915.1 Bacteroidota bacterium | reverse complement strand
CCCCGGAAAACCTTGATCATTGAACGGACGGTGGTGACCACCACGACCAAAACGATCGAGGCGATAAATCATCATAGCATTCAAGTTCGTACAATACTGACTGGTCAATTTTGCTACATATCTGGCCAACTGACGAGAAGGACCATCTACTTCTCCCCCATAAAAACGACGCCAGGTTCTGTCGCGCTCGGTTTCTTCAACAGGTGTTGGTTCAGAGAAAACACGGAAGGATGTATTATCAATTACACCATCAATTCCTTCAATATTTCCGATCATATCGTTGTTGAGAATACCTAAAACATCCCAGCCATCTTCTTTGGCTTTTTCGGCCATGATTTTACCCCCAAAAAGCCCTTGTTCTTCACCGGATAGACCTACGTAAATGATGCTGGTAGGAAACTCATACTTAGACAGCACTCTTGCTGCTTCTAGAGCTCCAGCAATACCACTGGCATTGTCGTTTGCTCCGGGAGCATCTGTTGTAGGATCGGTAGCACTTGAAGCACGAGAATCAATGTCACCAGACATGATGATGTATCGATTGGGATACCTGGTTCCTCTTTGAATAGCTAGTACATTGACTACCCAGGTATCTTCTTTGATGCGGCTTCTTTCACTACCTTCTACCAAACCTCTTTGGAAAGAAACTTCCAGACAGCCATCACAATTTGCTGATATTCTGTCAAATTCTTCTTTGATCCATCTACGGGCTGCTCCTATGCCTCTAGTTTCAGATAAAGTGTCGCTCAGCGTGTTACGTGTACCAAAGCTAACTAATTTACGGATGTCTTTTTCGATGCGTTCTGCAGAAGGTGCATTAGCGATGTCAAACAATCTTTGATCCGTTAATGGTGGTCGTCCTTCGTTTTGTGCAAAAATAAAAGTTGTAGTTAGTAATAGGAATAATAAGTTTACTATTGATTTCATAATTCAAGTGATTAAAATAAGTACTAGTAAAGTGTATGTTCGTGTGACAACATGAACATACACTTTACTTTTTAGGGCTTAGGTTCCATTTATATGCTGTAACTGATTCTATTTTTTTTCTGGAATAATACAAGGGGAAATACTGATTGTTGCCCCATAGTTCAAATAGGTTTTTATATTGAGGATGGTCCGGATTGCCATTTTGGCCCGGACTATTGGTAGCCAGACATTGATCCCAATTGCCAGTATCTGAGATGATTCGGAAAGTACCGCCATGGGTTTGATTCAAACCTCTGCCAGTCACATTAGCTGTGTAGCCGCTACCTCCTCGCGGTATTGGTCCAACATCCAACTTGGCTCTGGTTTCTGCATTTACGGCATTGCTCATTGGGTGTTTTATCAAAACATGCTTGTAATCCAGTTGGCCATATTGCCATTTGTTTTGATCGGTACCAAACTGATAGGAAAGGCCTATCAATGCTTTTTCTAAACAATCCAAAACAAATGAGTTGCGAGCAGTGATTACATCGCCTTCAAAAAATTCTGCCGGGAAGAGCAAGTTGTTGATCACCTGAATCATCTGCAAAGACAGGTATTCATCTGCACCAGAATCTTTAAAAACTATTTTCTGCATTTCTTCAGCTAAAATACTTTGCCAAAGACTGAAAATAGTAGCTTCGACAGATTCCATTTCCATCCTACAGTCCCATTTAACCAACATTTCTTTAGCTTTTGCTACTCTTTCATCCTTTACAGGTATGGTTTTTAAAAGGGCAGTCAATTGTCTGGCCGGTAAAGAAAGGTAATCTGTTTGCAATTCGGCCATGTCCATCATGCTGTGTACTCTACCTGAACCTAAATATTCCTTTACTCTATCACCACGGTAAGGATCGCCCCATTGATAGCCGATGGCATCCCAGTATTGGTAATCTTTAGGTGTAACATCTTCATTGGCCGTTACGATCATACCTGAAGGTGGATTATACAAATGTGGTTTTGCTGTTATGGGTAAATAACCATCCCACTCATGACTTCCATCACCGGGAATGGGCACCAACCCACTGAAATGTCTTCTGATGGGTGCAATGCCTACCGATTGCCAGCCAATATTTCCTTTTCTATCTGCCCATATCATATTTTCACCAGGAATGTGACTGTACTTACAGGCTTCTCTGAAGGATTCAAAATTTGTAGCCTGATCCATTCTTAAACTTGCCAGATAAGGTGACCCACCGGGTTCCATCCAGGCACATTTGACGGCATAAGCCAAGTTTTTCTTTTTATTTTCATAAACAACAGGGCCGTGATGGCTGTATTTCAACTCTACTTTTACCGGCTTTTGGCCTTTTACGGGTATTTCTTCTTCTATGGTATAAAAATCTTCCCAGTGGTTTTGAAACCAATATTGGTTATCATTTTTAGGGTTGGTTTTGTATTGGTACAAATCCTCCCCATCTGTTCTGTAGACGGTCAATCCCCAAGCACCATGTTCATTGTGTCCAATAGAGATACCTGGAATTTCGGGTTCCCCGCCTCCTATTACATTCCAACCCGGGCCTACCAAGTGAGCCATGTATCGCAAAGAAGGCGTCGATAAGCTTCTGTGTGGATCATTAGCCATGATGGGATAACCACTTTGTGTCATTTCTCCACTGATCACCCAATTATTACTACCGATAGAGTTGTATTCATCTGTTTGTACTGCTAACCATTCTTTTTGGTCTTTATTCAAGAGTTCTAAGAATTCTTCTTGATCTGGATTTTGTACATAAGAGACCAAGTCTTCCGGCCTAAACCTTACTGGTCTGCGATAGGCATTGTACAAGCCAAGTATATCTTGAAACAGTTCTTCTTGATCGATTTGCTCATCCATTTCCAGTATGGGTTTGCGTGGATGTAACCAGGCCAATTCATGGACTTTTTCAGCACCCAACTTAGCTACTGCACGTCCCATTCTTAACTCTTGGGTTATGTTTCCTAGTAATCCCTGGTGTCTGGAAATGACGATATCAGCGGTCCACTTCTGAGGTTGTATTCCCAATAGGCCAAACTCCATTGGAAGTTCTTCTGGTCTTTTCTTGATCCAATCGATGTAGGCATTTACACCTTCTACAAAAGCATTGATGATTTTTGCGCCACGAGGATGGTAATAATTCAATTCTGTTTCAAGATCTCCTCTGAATTTGAATAAACGAGTGCCTTTATCTCTTTTTAATTCTCGTGATCCGAGGATTTCAGCGACCGTACCGGTTGATTGGCGGCGCCATATTTCAAATTGAAAAAGTCTGTCTTTTGCAGCATAAAACCCCTGAGCAAAGAAAAGGTCATGTTCTGTCTCAGCATAGATGTGTGGAACGCCCCATTGGTCTACCAGGATTTCTACTGGCTTTTCGAGTCCATCTATATCATTGATGTTATTGACTTGCTGAGCATTTAGGCTGGAAAAAAATAAAGTTGAAAGCAACAGTACTGTTGCTCTTTGTAAAGCTATCTTGATCATGGCTAGAGCTTTTGTGGTAAAAAATTAATCTTCAATTTCGACTACAACATCTACTTCTACAGCTATTCCTCTCGGAAGTGCATTCATGCCTACTGCAGCACGAGCGTGTTTGCCGTTTTCACCAAAAACTTCTAACATGGTATTGGAATATCCATTGACTACTTCTGGTTGGTCGCCAAAATCAGGCGTACAATTGACCATACCCATCACTTTAACCAGGCGTTTCACTTTATTTAAAGAGCCCAATTCTGCTTTTAAAACAGCCAAATGTTGAATGGCCACCAATCTTGCAGCTTTATAGCCTTCATCCACAGTTAAGTTATCACCCAACTTTCCTGTAATGTATTCTCCATTATCCTGCATTGGACCTTTCCCAGCCAGAAAAAGGAGGTTTCCTACCCTAACAGCATTGACATAACTAGCGACAGGAGGTGTTACTTCAGGAAGTTCTATACCAAGACTATCTAGTCTTTTATCGATATCTATGCCATTGTTGCCGGAGCTTAGCTGAGCTTTTACCACTTCATTATTTTCTTCAGTATTGGTTTGGCAGGAAAAAAATGCCAAAGATAAAACGGCAAGAATAATAAGGTTTTTAAGATTCATGATGCAGTGAAGATTAAGTGTATTGAATACAAAGACGAATTGTTAACTAACAAAGCGCAGTTTAACAAAATAAGTTGAATGAGGAGGAAAAAAAGGGGAAATAATTATGAAGGAGGATCATCATGTTATCTTGTTATGCTGTCATCTTGTTATTATAACAGCATGAAAGCATAACAACATAATAACATCTAACTAGGCAGAGGCAGAGTTCACCGCTCTATTTTCGTCAAAGAAGTACAGTAGGTCACTGATGTATTCTTTCAAATTTTTTCTGTCTACTATAAAGTCAAGGAATCCGTGTTCTAATAAAAACTCAGAAGTTTGGAAACCTTCGGGTAATTCTTTTTTGATGGTTTCTTTGATAACTCTAGGTCCTGCAAAACCAATAAGAGCTTCCGGCTCAGCGAAATTAATATCACCTAACATTGCGTAAGATGCCGTAACACCACCAGTTGTAGGATCAGTCAAAAATGAGAAATAAGGCACTCCTGCTTTTGCTAATTGTGATAATTTGGCTGAAGTTTTTGCCATTTGCATCAAAGAAAAAGCAGCTTCCATCATTCTGGCACCACCAGATTTAGAAATGATCATTAAAGGAATTCTTTCTTCCCTGCTCAGATCTATAGCTCTTGAAATGCGTTCACCTACTACAGACCCCATAGATCCACCAATGAACTTGAAATCCATAGCTGCAATAACGAGTTGTCGTCTATTTACTTTTCCGCGTGCCACAGTGATGGCATCAGAAACTGTATTTTTTTCGTATGCGCTTTCCAGGCGCTTAGTGTAAGGCTTCAAATCCACAAAATGTAAAGGATCTGTAGCTTTCAATTCTTCAAAAAGGATGTTGTAATTGCCATCAAAGATCAAATCGAAATAATCGTGAGATCCTATTCTAACATGATAATTACAATGAGGACATTTGAAAAAATTATTTTTGAGTTCCATCATGGTGCTTGTCTCGCTACAACGCTTACACTTATACCACAAGCCTTCAGGAGTTTCTTTTTTATTTCTGGTAGCAGTCTGAATACCATCTTTTAAACGCTTAAACCATCCCATGCTTCCTTATTTTATTTGTTCTAATTAGTGGGCTTTAAACACCAAACTTTCTGTATCATTTATCTGCTCAAAAAAAAATGAGTATGATTTGGTGCAACAAACTTAGACAATCTTTCTAAAAAAATGCTTTAGTAAAGGCCAAAAAATCAGATACACTATAAATGACCATTTTGTTTAGTAACGAAAAGACTTTACTGTATTGACAAATGCCTTTACCCCATTTAATGGCGTATCAGGATAAACACCATGTCCTAAATTAACGATATGTTTAGATCCAAAAGCATTGATCATATTAAGGGCTGCTGTTTGGATTTGTTCTTCTGAAGCATACAATTGACAAGGATCCAAATTGCCTTGAAGTACTTTTTCATTGCCAAAAATATTTCTTGCCAGTATTGGATCGGTGTTCCAATCTAAACCTATTACCTGACAATCTGTACTTTTCAATTCTTCCAAAGCAAACCAGGCTCCCTTTGCAAAAACAGTTACCGGAGCTTCATGAATGGCTGAGGCAATCTGATTGATGTAAGGCAATGAAAATGTTTTATATTGCTCTGGTCCTAAAATTCCTGCCCAAGAGTCAAATATTTGTACCAATGCAACTCCTGCATTGATTTTTTCCTTCAGGTAAAAAATGATTGAAGAAGTAATCTTTTCTAATAACTGATGAGCTAAGTCAGGTTCTTGATATAAGAATCGCTTTGCTTTACTAAAGGTTTTACTCCCCTGCCCTTCTATCATATAGGCTAAAAGCGTCCAAGGAGCTCCTGAAAAACCAATCAAGGGTACTCGTCCTTCAAGACCTGCCACTGTAACCGCAATGGCATCATAAACATATTCCAGTCTTTCCGCTGCAGCTTCACCACTTAGTAATTGGTCTATATCAGATTTATTCTGTATGGTCTTAGGAAAAAGGGGCCCCTTTTTCTCGACCAATTCATATTCAAGTCCCATTGCTTCTGGGATAACCAAAATATCTGAAAATATAATGGCTGCATCTACATCTAATTCATCCACTGGTTGAATAGTAACCTCTGCAGCAAGCTCAGGAGTCTCTACCAATTCTTTGAAACCAGACAATCTGCTTCTAATTGCTCTATATTGTGGTAAAATCCGCCCCGCTTGTCTCATCAACCAAACAGGTGGCCTTTCAACAGCTTCTCCCCTAGCTGTCCTCAGGAATAAATCATTTTTGTAATTCATTCTGCAATAATAGGAATTATGATCTGTACAAAAAACGCTAAAGTCTCATGAAATTTTATTTTTGAAAATAATTAGAGAGAAAATTTTAACTGAGTAAAATATTATATCAAAGTGTTATTTTAAGCTACTTATTATTATTCTGATGTAGCCTCAACAGCAATAAAAAGTCCTACCCCAAATCGTAAGCTGAGTTTTTTTACATAAATTGGCAGATGTGCAAATTCTTAACAAACAACGACCATTAGATAGATGAAAAAATTGGCATTGCATTGGCAGATCATCATTGGATTGATCTTAGGTATTATTTACTCGTTTATTTCTGTAGGACTAGGCTGGAACAAATTCACAGCCGACTGGATCAACCCTTTTGGAGTGATTTTCATTCGCTTGTTGAAGTTTATCGCTGTCCCTTTGGTCCTTTTTTCTATAATTAGTGGTGTATCTACCCTACCCGATCCTTCTCGCCTGGGTAGAATGGGAGCTAAAACACTTGTAGCTTATATAACTACTACTGTATTGGCTGTAGGTGTGGGATTGTTGTTGGTAAATGTTTTGAAACCAGGTGATTATGTGGGTGAACAGCAACGAACTAAAAACCGTCTGAAATATGAGATCTGGGTTGAACAAACGCCAGGTGTTGAAATTTTAGATGGAAGGAATGCATTGACAGAGTTAGATGATCCTGAGATGATTAGCCAAGCCAGAGAAGCCTTAGATGCTGAATCTGCCAATGAAAGAGTAGAAAATCTATCTTCTAGTGCAGAAAACATGAAGGATGCAGGTCCACTTCAGTTTTTTGTCGATTTTGTACCTGATAATATCTTTGCCGCCTTAGCTGATGGAGGTCGAATGCTGCAAGTCATTTTCTTTGCCATATTTTTTGGAATCGTTTTATTGCTTTTACCGGATGAAAAAACCAAACCGGTCACCGATTTAATTGATGGGGTCAATGAGGTATTTCTAAAAATGGTTGAAGTCATTATGGATGCGGCTCCTTTCTTCGTATTTGCCCTAATGGCAGGTGTGATTGCTCAAATGGCCGATACAGTAGATGATGTAATTGAGATCTTCAAAGGGTTGGCCAGCTATTCTGTGGTGGTTATGATAGGTTTGTTGCTCATGATTTTTGTGGTTTATCCAGGCATAGTAGTATCCTTAGTAAGAAAATTATCCTACACCAGCTTTTTCAAACGCATTAGCCCTGCACAGTTTCTTGCCTTTTCTACCAGCTCAAGTGCAGCTACTTTACCTGTAACAATGGAATGTGTGAGAGATAATCTGGGAGTCTCTAATAATGTGACCAACTTTGTATTGCCCATAGGTGCTACCGTAAACATGGATGGAACCAGTCTTTATCAAGCTGTGGCAGTAGTTTTCCTTGCACAAATTCATATGGTAGATTTATCTGTCGGTCAACAGTTAACCATTGTTTTAACGGCTACCTTGGCTTCTATAGGCTCTGCAGCTGTACCGAGTGCAGGTTTGGTTATGATGATCATTGTACTACAATCGGTAGGCTTAAATCCAGCATGGATCGCCATCATCTTCCCGGTCGATCGAATACTCGATATGTTCAGAACGGTTGTTAACGTTACAGGTGACGCAACTGTGTCTACAGTGATTGCAATGAGTGAAAATGAATTGAACCTGGAAGTTGAAAGCACTCCTGCTCCTGAAGCTGAAGCAATTAACAATTAGTGTATGAGTTTATAAGATGATAAGGTTAAGCGTAAACTTCTAACCTTATTATCTTATAAACTTTTCAACTCACAAAGATGTCTGATTCCATCACCAATCGATTGTTGAGCAATTCTAAAAGTAAAGTAGTACAAGCCAGGGTGGGATTGTATGGAATGGCAATAGTATCCTTGGTTACTACAGGCTATTTTATTTACACCCTATACAGTCGATCTGGAATCTATAGAGAAGCCTTTGGCCACATTGCTGTTATGATTTCTTTTATTGGTCCGGTTTTGTTTCTTTTATTGGGAATCTTTAGTCATTACATGCCCAAAATTGCTTTTACCATTGGTACGTTTTTTTGTGTTTTTGGTGTATTAAGATCCACCTTGTCTTTTAATGTGATTGGTTTTGTACTTAACCTGGTAGTAGGAATTCTAATTTACAATGGAATTAGCGCTGTACGTTATTTAGAAGAGCAATCAGTAAACAAAAGTACAATGGATAACATTTTAGATGCTGATCTTGACAATGAAATGTAATTCATGACTGGCATCGATATTCTCATTAGTTCTGTTTTAGCCCTTATCATGTTTGGGATAGGTGCTTCTATAGATTTTTCCAGCTTTAAAGAAACCTTTCGCAAGCCCAAGGCGCTCATCACCGGTTTGAGCTTGCAAATGTATTATCTTCCCGCTCTTTTTTTCACTACCTTGATCTTTATTCCTCTAAGTCCGGAATTAAAAGTGGGTGTATTCATTATTTCTCTTTGTCCGGGAGGTACTACTTCTAACTTCATTAGTTATTTGATTGGAGCTGATGTTGCACTTTCGATTAGTATGACCAGCATTAACAGTCTGCTAATTTTGATCACTATACCATTGCTTACCGATTTGAGTCTCAATTATTTTATGGGGAGTCATGTTACCGTAGAGTTGAGTTTTTGGGATACAGCTTCTCAGGTTTTCATCACTTTAATCATTCCGGCCATGCTAGGGGTTTACCTGAGGCATCGTTATAAAGATTTAGCTGAAAAGGTACAAAAGCCATTGAAGTATATCAACTCTATTTTATTAGGCAGTGTATTCGCTATCAAGTTTTTTGGTGGTCAACAAAGTGGAGGATCGGGTATTACCTGGGATGAGATTTGGGCCTTGTTACCCATTACATTGGGTTTACATTTATTTGCCATGATTTCCAGTTATAGCATTAGCAAATTGATAAAGATTGACAATTTTAAATCTACTACGATAAGTATTGAGGTAGGATTACAAAATACCGCTTTAGCGCTCATGATTACTGGTACGATTATAAAAAGTAATGAGATGACCAAACCTGCATTGGTTTATGCTATGTTTTCCTTTTTCACTACTTTGATTATGGCTACTTTGTTTAGATATGGTAGATTAAAAATGTCTAAATTACAACCCTAAAAGTGCATAAAACACTAACTAGCTGAACGTTCAAAAGAAATCACATCTTCAAAATCTCTAAAGTCTACCGGACTCACTCCCGAAATCCCTTGTTCTGCCATGTAAACACCATAAATGGTATCCACCGCAGCCATGGTCAACTTATTATGTGTTACGATGATAAACTGAGAATCTTTGGAGAACTTCTTGATGATTTTATTAAACTTAGTAATGTTGGCATCATCTAAAGGCGCATCTACCTCATCAAAAATACAGAATGGTGCTGGCTTTAATAGATAGAGTGCAAACAATAATGCTGTGGCAGTTAAAGTTTTCTCTCCACCTGACAACTGGCTAATCGTCTGTGGGCGTTTCCCTTTCGGCTTAGCCACTATTTCTATTTTGGTTTCTAGTGGGTTTTCCGGATCTATTAGAATCAAGTCACAATTATCATCCTCTGTAAACAAACTTCGGAATACATCGATGAAGTAAACCCTAACCTTTTCAAAGGCTTCCAAAAATTGGATCGTAGCAGTTTCTTCAATTTCCTTAATTGTTGACAACAAAGATTCCTTTGCTTCTAATATATCGTCCCGCTGAATCTTTATTTTATCATAGCGTTCCTTCATTTCGTCATAAGCTTCTACTGCCATGGGGTTGATTTCACCATAATTGTCCAACCGACGCTTGATTTTTTCTACTTTCATTTGCAATCCATCTGGATCTTCAATTTGAGGAGCCTCATCGTTGATGATGTCATTCGCATCAATGTCAAACTCTATTTTAAGTCGTTGAGCAACCGAACTGATTTCAAACTTAACTGAACTTAGTTTTTCCTTAATTTGGTTGACTAAAATCTGTTTCTCCTGAAGTTTTCGGGTCGCCTTTCTGATGACATCCTCCAGTTGATTGATCCCTCCGCGTGCATTGAAATACAATTGCTCAGCTTCAGTCAGTGTAGCTTCCAATTTCTTGCGCTCTTCAAATCCTTTTTGGAGCTTTCCTTCTAAATCTTCCAATGCATCATAAAGCAAATCAGATATGAAGAGCAAACGACAGAACTCAAGACACAACACGAGA
>JBCBCD010000085.1:0-2678 GCA_038530915.1 Bacteroidota bacterium | reverse complement strand
GCTGGTTTTCTTCCAACTGTTTTTCTCGGAAAGACAATTCTCTTTGTAGTGTAGTTACTTTATTTTGCTGGCGAATGAATTCAATATTCTTATCATTGTAATTAGAAGAGGCGGTACTTAGCTCTTCCGCAATTTCCTTGAAAGAGCCATCCATATTGGTGTTTCTGCTCTTGATTTGCTCAAGCAGTTCATGCTGATCATCCAAAGAACGATTAAGGGCTCTTTCCTCAACGGTTATCTCATTTATGATTTGTTGAATCTCCTCTTTTTTTGAATTCATCGACTTCATGAAAGATTCAAAGCTTTCCAATCTTGCATGAAAGGTAATTCTACTTTGAGTGATTTGATTGAGCTCTTTTTGAATATTTCTGATTCCTTTGGTATATGACTTCGCTTGTAAAGCCTTGATTTTTGAAACCGTTTCAGCTTCTTGTCGTTTAAAATTGGACTTGTTTTCTTCCAGTTCTTTTATTTGGTCGGCTAAAATCGACAGGCTTTTCTTACGACCTATTTTTTTACCCTCAAAAAGACCTACTGAACCACCTGATAATGAATGTTTACGCTTTATCACTCTACCACTTTGTGAAAGCACCACTAAGTCATTTTCAGGCAATCCACTTTTCAAGTCATCTGTATTGGTAACCACTACATTTTCTAATAAATAATGAACCAACTTGCGATAAGGAGGATCTGTTTCTACCAAATCAATGGCATTGAAAAAGCCGGAATTCATCAAGATGGGTGGCTCATATTCATTGAAAGCCTCTAAGATGAAGAAGTTGGCTTTGCCTTGTTGAGCTTGACCTAAAAGTTCAATAGCTTTATATGCACTTTCCAGATTATCAACAATATAGTAATTAAGGTAAGGTTCTAGATAATTTTCTATGGCAACTCTGTAAGCTTCATTTACATAAATAACATCTGACAGCAGCTGCGCATTATTAGACCATTCTTGTCTACTACTTAAGAAACGTATAGATTCAGGAAAGCCTTCCAGGTTTTCTACCATAGAGCGAATCAGCTTTTGCTCGTTGTAACTTGCATCCAACTTACGATTGAGCTTAGCCAGTTGTTTTCTATTTTTGTCCAACTTAAGTTCTTCCTTTTCAATCTCTTGTACTCTATTTTCTTCAGTCTGCTGTAAGTCAGCCAGTTCTTTATTCTTTTGGGCTTCCTGATCGACTAATTGATCAAATTGTTCTTTGATATGAGCTACTTCTTTTCTTCTTCTTTCAACATCATCATCATTGCGTTGCAATTCTTGTCTGTAGCTTTGGATTTGGTTGTTCTTAACCGCTTTTTCTTTTTCTATTTCAAATAGTGCCCTTTCCAGTTTTTGTTGCTCCTGCAAAATGGAGTCCATATCCATTTTAATGAGCTTGTGTTTTTCCTTGATTTGTTGAAGTTTCGATTCTGTAGCATTAAGTTGTTCTTCCAACTCTACTTCTAAACGTTTATCTCCATTTAGTTCAGAACGATAAAAATCTATTTCTGAAGTAAGTGCTTCTATTTTGGTTTTGGCTTTATCTATATCGTTTAGAATTTTCTCTCTATCCTGATCGATAAACTGGAGCTTCTGGGTACGCATTTTTTTATCGTTCTCCATGCCTCTCAGTTTACCTATGGTGCTATTGAGTTCTCGTTGACGATCAGACAATGCTTTTTCTTTATCCAGGTTTTTCTTTTTCTCCGCTTCAAGTTGAGCTTCGTATTGGGTAATAGCAATCCCATCTTTACGATAAGCATCTTCCTCTGTCTCTTGCTGACTCTTTAATCTTTTGAACTGTTCTTTGTAAGTCCCGATGCGAAAATGTGCCAGACTAATGCTGCTGACTTTGTATTCCTCTTTGAGTTGAAAGTACTTACGTGTACGTTTTGCTTGTTTTTCCAAAGCTGCCAGGTTGCCTTCAATTTCAAATAGGAGGTCTTCTACTCTATCCAGGTCAGCTGTTGTGCTATTGAGTTTGTTTATGGTTTCTCGCTTTCTGACTTTATACTTAGAGATACCTGCCGCTTGCTCAAACATTTTGCGCCTGGAGTTTTCTTTATCGGTCAATAAATCATCGACCATCCCTAAGGCGATAATGGCATAAGAATTAGATCCGATACCGGTATCGAGAAACAAAGAAGTAATATCTTTTAACCTACAAGGAACACCATTGAGTTGATATTCACTTTCACCCGAACGATAAAGGATACGAGTTATTTGAACACTTTGATAATCGGTAGGTAATAAGTTTTTGGTATTTTCAAATGTGAGAGATACTTGAGCCATGCCACCAGGACGGCGTTTTTTAGTGCCATTGAATATGACACTAGACATGGTGTCCAAGCGAAGTTCTTTACTTTTTTGTTCTCCCAACACCCATCTAATAGCATCTACGATATTGGATTTACCCGATCCATTGGGACCAACAATACCGATTACGTCCTCTTGAAAGTTGACGACTGTTTCGTTGGCAAAACTTTTAAATCCTTTTATGTAAAGCTGTTTTAATCTCATAGCTTACAAAAATATGAAATGTGGTAATGGGAACCTTTAAGTTGAAGTAGATTTTTATCCACAACTTATAAACGGTATATTAACACCCGTAGATTCATTTTTTGGTAATTTTTCTTCAACCTTATTCTCTCGGATATTGACCACTCACCGCCCGATAGAAACCATTAAAGAAATC
>JBCBCD010000084.1:5804-13200 GCA_038530915.1 Bacteroidota bacterium | reverse complement strand
AACACAACCAACTCTTAGGTGATACACTCAATAAGTCTTATAAAGAAGCATTTAGAGCTTCAGAAGATATCATTGCCGATTATTTCCAACTGAAAAAGACAGCATGGCTCATTGAAGAATTAAAAAAGCAAGTACAGTTATTTAGAATTTTTCCGGTTTTGGATAGAATGAAAGATAAAGAACAATTTTTTGATAAAAACCTTGAGCGTTTTTACGAAGGATATGTACCTCGCATGGATCAATACTTGCTTAAAATGGTCATGGAAAACTACATCAAATTTTTCCCATCAGAAAGGATACCTAAAGCAATGACGGACATGTACTTACAGGCTAATAAAGATGTAGACAAATGGATGAGTATGTCTATTGAATCCTCGACCTTCGCCAATCCGGATAAGCTTCTAAGCCTTTCCTTGTCAGAACGTCAAAAAGCTTTAGATGAAGATTACATCTATCTATTTTGGAAACAATTGGAAGATGTTGAAGTAGATTTTGATGAAAAACTTAAAACACTAATTAAAAATTATCAAAAGACCAACCAATCTTCCTTCCAGGAATCTGCAGGTCAATTGCAATACATTCAGGGCAAGAAATTAGAACTGGAAGGACTCTGTAGCTTTCCTGCAGTAGAAGGTATGACAGGCAGTCCGGTATGGAATGAAAAGGGTGAACTGATAGGCTTATTGGACTTTCCCCCTTTCACGACTAAAGAAGGCTTGCTTTACTACAAAGAAGGGAATTATCAATTGGGATTGATACCTATTGAATAGTTGTTGGTTCTTGGTTCTTGGTTTTTGTAGTGAGATCAATCTCACTGTAGCTTTCTATGCGGAATAAATTCTGCAACAACCAACAACAAAAAACCAACAACTAACTGTTAATCTATACTTAAAGCAGAAGTGATCATAAAAAAATGGGCTTTTATTTTTTAGTTTAAAAAAACAACTAAAATCAACCCACTCATGATTGCTCACTACCTGACTGTTTTTTGGCGCAACTTTTGGCGTCAGCCTACTTATACTTTCCTAAATATTAGTGGATTAAGCCTTGGATTAGCAAGCTTGCTCATCATTGTACTTTATGTAGACTTTGAAATGAGTTTTGAGTATTTCCACAAAAAAGCGGATAACATTTACAGAGTTGAAACCAAATCTATACAGACACATGAACGTCTAATGGATGTAGATTGGCCAAATACACCAGGAAACCTGGCTCCACTAATTGCCAATAATTTTCCGGAAGTAGAATCTTATGTAAGGGTGTATGATTTTTATAATTCAGAAAGCATCCAACTGGAACACAATAGTCAGCTTTACAATGAAAATCATGTTGCGGTGGCCGATGCTTCACTCTTAGACTTATTTTCTTTTGAGTTTATTGAAGGAAACAGTGCAACTGCCCTAACTAACCCAAATGAGATCATTATTTCTGAGAACCTGGCAAGAAGAATATTTAAGAATGACAAAGCTATAGGTCAAACCTTAGAATGTACTTTGAGTCATATTGTCTCACAAGCTCCATCCAACTATGCCTTCAAAGTGGTAGGAGTATTTGAGGATACACCACGCAATACCCATCTTTACAACAACATTTACATTTCTTCTTTGAGTGATCCGGAGTTAGATAATTATTACTTCAATCGTTTCCATGTATCTACGTATCTGTTGTTGAACGACAATACGAATCCAACTACTTTTGCTCCTAAGCTCACAACGCTATACGATCAATACCTGGATTCGGAAAGAGAACCTGTCATGGTTCATGCTAATCACGAACTCGTGCCTTTATCCAATATACATTTGAATGAGACTAGTGGTCAGCAATACCTTTATATTTTTATGGGTGTAGGTATTTTGCTATTGATTATCATTGTAATAAGCTATGTAAACTTAGCTACAGCACAGGCCAATAGACGTGCTACAGAAGTCGGTGTAAGAAAAGTCTTAGGATCAACTCAAAAGAAATTAATCATTCAATTTTTGACAGAATCCACCTTTTTGACTTTTCTTTCTTTAATCATTGCAATTGGATTAATTGTTCTGATTATTCCTAAAATTAATAACCTGTTTGATTTATATCTTTCTATTCCGCTTTTATTAAAACCTACTATTGTACTTACTTCATTGCTTCTCATTTTTATTATCGGAATTATTGGTGGAAGTTACCCGGCTTTCGTTCTTTCAAATGCCCTTACCATCAATACCCTGAATAAAAAAGCGAGAAAAGAAAGGGTAAGAAAAGTACTCATCAGTCTACAAATGGCAACTGTAGTTTTCGTTTTGGCCTGTACAAGTATGATATACAACCAATTGAATTTCCTCCAAAACAAAGATTTAGGCTTTGAGCAAAATAATCTGGTAATGATCGATTTTGGCAATTCGGATATGATGGAAAAAATTGATGTAGTAAAAGAAGAACTTCAAAAGAGTTCCAACATATTGGGAGTCACATCATCTAACTTCATTCCTGCGGTGGGGGGCATGTACAGGCGCCCGGTTAGTGCCAAAGGAAAGACAGGACCAGAAGCTCAATTTTCCAGAGCAGGATATGTGGATTACGATTATTTTGAAACCATGAATATTCCTATCGTTCAGGGAAGGAATTTTTCACCGGATCATCCCAATGATGTTCAACAAAGCATCATCATCAATAGAAAAGTGATTGAAAATTTTGGTTTGGAAGAACCTATCTTGGGACAAGAAATACGTTGGGGAGGAGCAGGAAATCCCAATTTCTTGACTGTCATAGGTGTTATTGAGGATTTTCATCAAACCTCCTTACACAACCCCATAGAAGCTCAATTTTTCACCTACCGACCGGCTTCCAGTCAATTAGCCGTTAAGTTTTCAAATAATATTGAGGAGGGCCTTGCTGATGTAGCCACAGTCTGGGATCAGTTTTTCCCGGATGAAGTTTTACAATACGAGTTTTTAGATCAGAACATCGAAGCCACCTATTTAGCAGATATACAAAGAGGCAATATCTTTAAGTTTGCATCCATTCTGACGGTCTTCCTATCTTTTCTTGGATTGTTTGGGTTAGCAGCCTACCTCAGTAAGAGTAGAATTAAAGAAGTAAGTGTTAGAAAGATTTTGGGTGCATCCATTAAAGACATACTGATTTTACTTTCAAGAAGTTATCTTTTCCTTGTTCTCATTGTATCAATACCATCTATTATAATGGCAATGCTGGTTATCCAAAGATGGTTGGAAAACTTTGAGTTTACAGCGAACACCAATTACTTTACTTTAGGTTTAAGCATTGTAAGCACATTGCTACTCACCTTATTAACAACGGGTTATCATGCCTTGTCTGTCAGTAGAGTGAATTTAGCCACAGCCATCAAGGAATAAAAAAAGGGTGCTGGCCAACGGTCAGCACCCTTTTTATGTAAAAGACAATAATCTTATTTCTTATCGTCTACTTCTTCAAATTCTACATCAGTCACATCATCTTCTGATCCACTGGTAGTGTCTTCAGCTGTGCTGCCGTTGCCATTTTGCTGACCTGGATCAGCAGCATCTTGGTTAGCATCCTGTGCAGCTTGATACATGTCCTGACTAGCATTTTGCCAAGCTGTATTCAAAGCTTCCATAGTTGCATCGATGCGATCTAAATCTTCAGATTTATGTGCTTCTTTCAACTCAGTCAAAGCAGCTTCGATAGCAGACTTCTTGTCAGCTGGCAGTTTGTCACCATATTCCTTCAATTGCTTTTCAGTCTGGAAAGCCAAAGTGTCAGCAGCATTCAATTTGTCTGCTCTTTCTCTTGCCTTCATATCTTCTTCTGCATTAGCTTCCGCATCTGCTTTCATTTTAGCAACCTCTTCTTTTGACAAACCTGTAGAAGCTTCGATTCTGATGGTTTGTTCTTTCTTGGTTCCTTTATCCATAGCTCTAACGCTTAGGATACCATTAGCATCTATATCGAAAGTAACTTCGATTTGTGGTACACCTCTTGGTGCTGGTGGAATTCCATCCAAAATAAATCTACCTACCGCACGGTTGTCTTTTGCCATCTTACGCTCTCCTTGTAGGATGTGGATTTCTACGGAAGGCTGATTATCAGCTGCTGTAGAATAAACTTTAGATTTCTTAGTTGGAATAGTGGAGTTAGAATCGATTACTACATCATATACACCACCCATGGTTTCGATACCCAAAGAAAGTGGAGTAACATCCAATAATAATACATCCTTTACATCACCACTCAATACACCACCTTGGATAGAAGCACCTACTGCAACTACCTCATCAGGATTAACTCCTTTGTTGGGCTTCTTGCCAAAGAATTCTTCAACAGCTTGCTGAATCTTAGGAATACGTGTAGAACCACCTACTAAGATTACTTCATCAATTTCACTCTTATTCAAACCAGCATCTGCCAAAGCCTTGCGGCAAGGTTCTAACGTACGCTCAACCAATTCATCTGCTAATTGCTCGAATTTAGCTCTTGACAATTTCAATACCAAGTGCTTAGGCACACCATCCACTGCAGTGATATATGGTAAGTTGATTTCTGTTTCTGTAGAAGAAGACAATTCAATTTTCGCTTTTTCAGCAGCATCTTTCAAACGCTGTAAAGCCATTGGATCTTTACGCAAATCTACTGCTTCCTGAGCTTGAAATGTCTCAGCCAAATGATCGATGATAACACGGTCAAAGTCGTCACCACCCAAGTGAGTATCACCATTGGTAGATTTTACTTCGAAAGTCATATCACCATCTATGCTGTAAAGCTCAAGGATGGAAATATCGAAAGTACCACCACCCAAGTCAAAAACGGCAATGGTAGAATCTTCACTCTTTTTATCTAAACCGTATGCCAAAGCTGCTGCTGTAGGCTCGTTGATGATACGGCGAATTTTCAAACCGGCAATTTCACCAGCTTCTTTTGTAGCTTGACGCTGAGAATCATTGAAGTAAGCTGGTACCGTTACTACAGCTTCCGTTACTTCAGATCCCAAGAAATCTTCAGCGGTCTTTTTCATTTTCTGCAATACCATTGCAGAGATTTCCTGAGCAGTATACATGCGACCATCTATGTCAACACGGATGGTATCGTTTTCACCTTTAACAACCTTGTAAGAAACACGGTCAACTTCAGCACCAGCCTCACTATAACGTTGTCCCATGAACCTCTTGATAGAAGAGATGGTACGTTGTGGGTTGGTAATGGCCTGACGCTTAGCAGGATCTCCGATTTTGCGTTCTCCATTATCCATGAACGCAACCACAGAAGGTGTAGTTCTTCTACCCTCTTCATTTGGGATCACCACAGGTTCATTCCCTTCCATTACTGATACAACCGAGTTGGTAGTTCCAAGGTCTATCCCTATAATTTTACTCATGCTATATAATTTTCTTTTAATTGTTTGGTGTATGTCTTTTTACGAGCTATATATATCAATGCACGTGCCAAGATGAAAAAGCCTATAAAAAGTGTCAAAAATTCTAAAAACAGGCAAAACACACCTGTCAGGTAGGAGTTTTTTATGACAGAATGACACGATTTTATCTTGTAATCCTTTGATCATATGATCCTGTGATCAACAACTAGAAATTCAAATCTGATGTATAAATGCCATCTCTCAGTGAGTCTAAAGAGATAGTAGATAAATTGATTCCTTCTCTATTGGCGCTTGTACGTGAGCTAAAAACACCTATTCCTCCATCAATGTTTGAAAAGGTGAGGTCCACTTGAGAACTGGTAATACCAACATTGGCAGCATTGAGCAGGGCTATTTCTTCAAACTCACTTCCAAGAGCAATGACTTCTACTTCAATATCCACAAATTCTCTTTCTACATCAGCACGAGTTTCTATTTGAGTAGCTAAAAACTGATAAAACTCTTCTCCTCTAAATGTCTCTGTTTGTTGTACAACTCCATCCAGGTTTTCGATGCGATTGGCAATGGTCCAACGCAATTGTTTTGTTGTCCACTCCCCTCCCACTGCTCTTTCACGATAATTGATGAGCCAGCTCAAATCAAAAATGGCAGCAGCTTCATCTGATGTCCAAGAAGTTCTTATGGTTCTTTCATACCCCATATTTACACTACTGGCAGGACTTGTATTACTAACCGCTAAGTCACCAACGATTAATGTTTGGGCGCTAACAGTTTGAGACCCTTCCTCCAGACTAATTGTAAGTGTAACTCTTTCTCCGGCAGAAGTTCTAAAATCATTGGCCTTGACTTTGTATAAATAATTGGGGGTATTAGCAAAAGGTCCATCTTGTCTTACAAAACCTTCATTATTGCCATCTACTCTAACCAAAACAGCTTCTAACCCATTGTCCTTTTCAAGTTTTACTGCTATATCTTCTAAAGGATAATAGAGATTTTCGAAGTCCTGAGCCAACTGTTCTGCATCTCCACCTTGCGTTTTAAAAACGCGCTCTATTCTCAAATAATGGGCGGTATCAGTGGGATTGATAATACCATAAACGACAGGAAAAACTTCATCTGCTGATTCTAATTCCACTTCTGTGCTACAGGATAAATAAAAAATACAGCTACTGACCAAGCAATATTTTAGCGATAATCTAAAAAAGTTCATTTTTTATCTTTTACTTTAAATCTCTGTATCAAGTAAACTACAATTTAAAAGCCTCAAAGTAAGTTATCTCAAGCTCTAAAAAAAGATAAACTTCAATTACGTTTAACGGCTTGCAAAACGAAAAATAGCAATCATGTCTGTAAACAAAGAGATAAAAAGAGTTACCACTCACATTATTCGCAATATGAAGGCGAGTGGTGAAAAAATATCAATGCTGACCGCTTATGACTTTTCCATGGCCAGGATATTGGATGAAGCCGGAGTAGATATTCTTCTTGTGGGTGATAGTGCTTCCAATGTAATGGCTGGTCATGAAACAACCCTCCCTATTACTTTGGATCAAATGATTTATCATGCTTCTTCTGTCATTAGAGCGGTAAAAAGATCATTGGTCATCGTAGACTTACCATTTGGGTCTTATCAGGGAAATTCTAAGATCGCTTTAGAATCTACCATAAGAATTATGAAAGAATCAGGCGCACATGCAGTAAAGCTGGAAGGTGGGGCTGAAATTCAGGAATCCATTGTGAGAATTTTATCTGCAGGCGTACCTGTTATGGGGCATCTCGGCTTGACGCCTCAATCCATCTATAAGTTTGGTACTTATACCGTAAGAGCTAAAAAAGAAGCGGAAGCACAAAAATTAAAAGAAGATGCCATGCTCCTCCAAGAATTGGGTTGCTTTGGTATGGTATTAGAAAAAATCCCTGCACAATTGGCAGCTGAAGTAACAGAAATGCTCGACATTCCAACCATTGGTATTGGTGCTGGTCCTCATACAAGTGGTCAGGTATTAGTCAGTCATGACCTTATTGGATTGACCAAAGATTTTAAAC
>JBCBCD010000084.1:0-5794 GCA_038530915.1 Bacteroidota bacterium | reverse complement strand
GCTTCAACGGCTTATTTGGGCAGTCTTATCCAGATAGTTTGTACAATGAAGATGCTGCTCAGCAGTATATTAATGATGTAAAGTCCGGGGATTTCCCGAATGAAAAAGAACAATATTAATGTATGAAAAGAGTATTATTGATCCTGTTTGTACTTTTAGTAGCTACAGTTGGCATAATTGCTTATCAACTTTACAACAATTATTACAAAGGAGAAATAACTTTATTGGATCAGGAAGATCCTTACCTATATATTCCTACCGGTTCTGATTATGAGACGGTGGTTGGTTTGCTTCAACAAAAAGTTGACATAGGCAACCGAGAAGCCTTTGATCAAATGACAGAATACATGAAATATGTCAAAACGCCCATGCGTTCCGGTCGATTCAAACTAGACGCCAATATGAGTTTAGTAGAACTCATTCGCCACCTTAGAAATGGTCCTCAAGCACCAGTCAATGTAATCATCAATAACGAGCGCTTAATTGAAGAGGTCGCAGGAAAAGTAGCTCGCTTCATTGAACCAGATTCTTTATCTATCCTTGCTCTATTACAAGATCAAAACTATCTGGACGAAATAGGTTATACCAAAGAAACCTTAATGTCCTTATTCATACCCAATACTTATGAATTGTATTGGAACAGCAAGCCTAAAGCTTTTGTAGAAAGAATGATCAAGGAACACAAAAGCTTCTGGAATAAAAACAATCGCAAGAATAAGGCTGAAAAACTAGGCTTAAATCCTTCTGAAGTGTATACTTTGGCCTCCATAATCGAAAGAGAAACTTTACACAATAAAGAAAAGCCACGAATGGCGGGCGTCTATTACAACAGACTACAAAAAGGCATGCTATTACAAGCTGATCCAACTGCAGTTTTCGCCAGAAAAGACTTTTCTACTCCCAGAGTAACCGATTATCATACAAAGTTTGATTCACCTTACAATACATATATGTACACTGGTTTACCACCAGGACCAATCAGCATGGCCTCTATTTCCAGTATAGATGGGGTACTTAATGTAGAAAACCACGATTATGTTTATTTCTGTGCCATAGGGGATGGATCAGGCTACCACAATTTTGCCCGTACCTTAAGTCAGCACAATAGAAATGCTCAGATTTATAGAAGTAATTTAAGGAAGAGGGGACTGAGGTAGATCATAAGTCATAGGTCATGACTTATGACCTATGACTTATGACTTAATGACCTATTTACCAAGTTCCAACACCATAGTGCCATTTGCAGGTAATTCGAAAGCATCTAAGCTATTGTATGTCTTATCAGTACAAACCTCTAGAGCTTTGCTGTAGCCTTTCAGTTGATTCTTATATCTGTCCATGCTTACATTTCTGGCTTCGTTGGCAGTATTCATGATGACCATTACTTTTTTATCAGCATTATGGCGGAAAAAGACATAAATGTCATTTTCAGGAATAAAGTGAGTCAATTGACCATTTTGTAGTACAGGATTATTCTTTCTATAGTTTGCCAGTGTTGTGATGTGATTGAAGGCATCTTTTTCTTTTTCACTTAAGTTTTCAGTTTTGAACTTATCTGTTGAATCATTTTCCCAACCACCAGGAAAATCTTTGCGACCTGCCTCACCAAAAGATCCGCCACCTGCTCCACCTAAGAGAATCTCAGTACCATAATTCAACATAGGTATTCCTCTCATAGTCAATAAAAAAGAAATGCCACTTTTGAATTTATTCATATTTCCATCTACCACTGTGTAAAATCTTGATAGATCGTGATTATCTAAGAATATTACGTTTCGATAAGGGTCTTCGTAAATGAAATCTTTAGTCAAAGTATAATACACTTTAGCGATCCCATCTGTCCAACCTTGCGTTCTATTCAAAGCATCTGTGATGGCATAGTACATTTGAAAATCTGTCACACTTGGCAAGTAAGAATTATAACCTGCTCTCAGCTCATTATTCTGAGTAAACTGTGCCTGTATTGGACTACCATGTACCCAGGTTTCTCCAAAAAACATGAAGTTGGGATATTCTTCTTGTAGGTATTTGCCCAAATCAGCCATAAAACCTTGATCAGAATACGCATAGGTATCTATTCTTAAACCATCAAGATTGGCATACTCTACCCACCAAAAAGTATTCTGAATCAAATAATTGGATACCAATGGATTTTTTTGGTTCAAATCAGGCATATGGTTGTCAAACCAACCATCGTTAAATTGTTCCTTATCTCCGTTTGCTACATACGGATCCATTAAAGTAGGTGCACGATAGGTCGTTTTTGTATATTCTTCAAATTGGTGGATAAAATCCTTTGAAGGTAAATCCTTGATCAACCAGTGTTGATCACCAACATGATTGTAAATAACATCCTGAATCATCTTGATGCCTCTCTCATGACCTAAATCAATCAACTGCTTATAGTTCTCATTGCTTCCAAAACGTTTGTCAATATTGTAGTGATCTGTAATGGCATAACCATGATAAGATTCATACAATTGATCGTTTTCTAAAACAGGATTCAACCATAATGCTGTTACACCCAAATCTTCAACATAATCCATGCGCTCCATAATTCCCATCAAGTCACCACCGTGTCTAAACAAAGGTTTTTCACGGTTGATTCCCCATTGATTCATATCATCGAAGCTATCGTTGTTGGTATCGCCATTGGCAAAACGATCAGGCATGATTAAATAAATGAGATCAGCACTACTCAAACTGGCTTCAGGATAAGGATTGCTGCGTCTGGCCATCAATTCATAATCGTATGATTTGATGCCACCATTAGTTGTAAGATTAATTTTGAACTTACCAGGCTTAGTATTTTTATCTATCACTAAGTCTAAAAACAAGTAATTTGGGTTTTCAACCTGCTGAGTTTTTACCAGTTTAACTCCTGGATAATCAATACTGGCCTCAGCACCTTTAATATCTTGATCATAAATCAAAATCTGAAGGTCTTTGTGAGTCATCCCCGTCCACCAAAAAGGAGGTTCTACTCTTGTCTGATCGACTGTACCTCCTGTGGCTTCTCTTTTGTGGTAATGCGCCTCTTCGACTCCCAAGGGAAACTTTTGCATTTCCTCTTCATTGTACAAACTATCTGGATAAGACTGCCCAAATAAGCCGTTGAAGCAAAATAGAGCAAGGGCAGTTATTAATATTTTATTCATTTTTAAGTTGGTTATTGTTGGGTGAGAGGGTTAGAAGGTGAGAGGGTTAGTTTCTTTTTATTTAGCTTATAGCCAATATCAAAATATCTAACCTTCTAACCGCTAACCTTCTCACCTTGTAATATTTTTAAAGTAAATTCTATTAATTCACTTAAGCGTTTGGTTCTAAAGCGACATCGTCTTCGTCATCTACTCGTAAGGTAAATATGGCTGATACAATAAATGATAAACCACCAATTAGCATTGCATAAATGGCAGCGTCATCAAAAAATCTAGCTAAAATAAATCCTAATACTGATGCAGCAACTACTTGAGGGATAACGATAAAGAAATTAAATACACCCATATAGTAGCCCATTTTGTTGGCAGGTAATGAGCCGGTAAGTATGGCATAGGGCATAGATAAAATACTTGCCCAAGCAAAACCTACCCCAACCATGGATACCAATAATAAGTTAGGATCTTTGATGAAGAAAATCGACATTAAGCCTAATGCCCCCAACAATAAACAAATAATATGGGTTATTTTCCTTGAAGTACGCTTGGCAATTACAGGCAATAAGAAGGCTACTAAGGCTGCTACTCCATTATAAACAGCAAAACACCATCCTACCCAGTCTGCACCTGCATTATAGGCTTCGGAGGTAGTATCAGTTGAGCCATAAATATAACTAGTAACTGCAGCAGTCGTATATATCCACATGGCAAATAATCCAAACCAAGAAAAGAACTGTACCACTGCCAATTGCTTCATGGTTTTAGGCATTGTACGTAAATCATTCATTATGGTAACGAAGCTGCTCTTAGAATTGCCATTTTGCTGCATCAACCCGGCAATAACCATCAAAACCCCAAAAGTGATCAGACCTACTGAAAGAATATAGACTTCCTTTTCTACTTCTACACGTTCGAAAAATACAGTAAGTACCAAGCCTACACCAACCAGAATAGCTCCCATACCTGTTTGCTTTTTACCTACAGCTTTGACTTCTTCTGGAGATTTTTGTTCCACTTCAAACTCATCATCATGTCCTTCACCAAAGGATTTTAATTCTTCTGGAGAATATTCTTTTGAAGTAAAAACAGTATACATAACTGCACCAAAGAAAATTATTGCCCCAAGGTAAAAGGACCACTTTACAGAAGGTGGAATAACACCTTCAGGAGCAGTATTACTTACTCCCAACCAGTTGGTAAAAATCCATGGTAATGCAGAGGCAACAACCGCTCCTATACCAATGAAAAAACTCTGCATGGCAAAACCTGAAGTTCTTTGTTCTGAGGGCAAGTTGTCCCCAACAAAAGCACGGAAAGGCTCCATAGAAATATTAATAGACGAATCCATGATCCATAAAACGGCTACCGCCATCCAAAGAGCCGATGAATTAGGCATCATAAACAAGGCAATAGAGGCCAAAATAGCACCCACCGCAAAAAATGGACGACGACGTCCCCAACGTGGATGCCAGGTGCGATCACTCCAATAACCAATAATTGGCTGAACGATCAAGCCCGTTACAGGGGCTGCCAACCAAAGAATGGCAATATCTTCTATTTCAGCACCAAGTGTCTGAAAGATCCTACTTACATTGGCATTCTGCAAAGCAAATCCAAACTGAATACCCAGAAAACCAAAACTCATATTCCAGATGTCCCAGAAAGATAATTTAGGTTTTGATTTTACCTGCACATGTCCTTGTCCCTCATCTAATATTTGTGTTTTATCCATAGCTTTAGAATTTTTGTCTTTTGATTATAGTAAGATGGTGCGCAACTGCAAACGGCTGCACACCATAAATGTGTTTTATCCTTCCTTGCTCAAGACCATATAAGACCAAGGTTCTAAATTAACTGTCGTTTCAGCACCTAAAGAAGTAGCTTCATTTTTAAAGACATCATTAAAACTTCCTTCTACTGCTTCTGTGTTGACACTGGCTTCTTGATTGGAATCACTCAAGTTCAAAACCACCACCACTTTATCTTCACCTTTCTCACGATAGAAAGCATAGATATTTTCATTCTCAGCTTGTAAGCGTTGCAATTCTCCACCCCATTCACCGTTCCAAAGTGCTTCATTTTCTTTTTTCAACTGCAAAAGTGTGGTGTATAAACCAGCTTTTGAGAAACTTCCCCATTGAATTGGGTCTTTTTCAAAAAACTCCAAGCGCTTGTTCATTCCAGCTTCTTGTCCACTATAAATCAAAGGCATTCCATTGTAAGTAAAGGCTAGCACTGCCATGGCGTCAGCTGCATCTCCTAACCTTTCTTCAATGGTACCATTCCATGAGTTTTCATCGTGATTGGTTATGAATTGCATGTGATAGCCTTGCTTAAATTCTTCTTTATCTTTGGCCAACATGCTGTCAATTTCACTAGCATCTTTCTTGCCCTGAGCAATCTCATTCATCAAATGATGGAAAGACCAGCCATAAGACATATCGAAAAGATTGGGTGTATTTCGATGATCTGGCTCTTGTGCTTCTGCTAATAAGAAGACATCAGGATGTGCTGCTCTCATAGGCGGTAAGGTCTCTTTCCAGAAATCTAAAGGTACTTCTCCGGCCACATCCACTCTGAAACCAGCAGATCTCAACTATAACAATACCGAAATGAGAGCTGCTATGCGCACCGACATG
>JBCBCD010000083.1:0-13218 GCA_038530915.1 Bacteroidota bacterium | reverse complement strand
ATAATTGTGGAAACCAGAAAGAGCAGTCTGAATGGTAGCATCTTCTGCTAGTGTATTTGTAAAAGCCGATTCAAGACTTTGATTATTGCGGTAATGTTGCTGTAAAAATTCAAGAAAATATAAGGTATCAGTTGCCTGGAAAGTACGATGCTTAAATTGAAGAAAGGGAATCCTGTCTTTTTCAGTATGATTAACAATGAAATCATGAGGAGCTCCACCCATTAACTCAACCAACTCTTTTGATTTATTGATAATGGTTACTCTTTGCCCCCAGGCAAGCATAGCTGTCCAGAAACCCATGATTTCAATATCCTGCAAGCTATTAAATTGATGTGGAATTTGAATGGGATCATTTTCAATAAAAGAGTGATTATTGAATTTATTGGCATGATAATCTAACAGTGCTTTTATTCCTTTCATTTAAAAAAAAATGGCTGATTCTGGATAAAATGGTTCTTACATAAGATTCGAGCGTTTAAAGATTCAACCTTTAAACGCTCAAACCTTACATGCAATGAAATTTGGTAAAAGAAGCAATATGAATTAATATGCTTTTTGTTAGCCCAACGTATTAACCTTTCGGAGATTCGTACAACTTAAGTTTTAACAAACCTCTTTTAGATAGAAAATGATTTAATGAAACTCTTAATACGCCCATTCCATATTTGACACTTCTTTTAAAGTTGATAGAAGAAGCTTCTTCAAAATATTTTGTAGGACAGGTTACTTCAGCAATACCAAAGTCAGCGTATATGATTTGGGAAAGCATCTCATTATCAAAGACAAAATCATCTGAATTAGCATTGAAGTTGATATTAGTCAATACGTTTCTTCCAAATGCTCTGTATCCAGTGTGATATTCAGATAATTTGTGATTAACTAGTACATTTTGCGTGAAGGTTAAAAACCTGTTGGCTATGTATTTATAAATAGGCATCCCTCCTTTTAAAGCGCCATTTCCTAATATTCTGGAACCTAATACGACATCATATAGTCCATCACCAATGATGTTAACCATAGCAGGAATCAACATTGGTGTATATTGATAATCAGGGTGCAACATGATTACAATATCTCCACCTAATTCTAAAGCCTTATTATAAAGTGTTTTTTGATTACCACCATAGCCTTTGTTCTGTTCATGAGCGATAATGTGGTTAATACCAATTGATTTGGCTACTTGTATGGTATCATCTTTGCTGGCATCATCACAGAGAATAACCTCATCTACGAGGTCCATTGGTATTTCTTTATATGTTTTCTCAAGTGTAAGTGCAGCATTATATGCAGGGAGTACTACAATTACTTTTTTACCATTGTACATATGAACAGTGTTGAGTTTTACAAAGCATTAATATCTCCGCTTCTCTTTGTCGCGCCAAAGATAAGAAAAGACTTTACTTAGAATAAAACTCAAACCAACTTATCTAGTTCTCTCTTTACAAAGGCACCCAGTTTTGCGACATATTCTCTGGAGAAGTTGAATTCTATTCCTGCCTCAGCATAAATTTCTCCAATAGGTCGGGTGTACCCCATTTTTAAGGCGTCCTTATAATTTTTGATGGCCAACTTAGGATCTTTTCTGTAGTTAGACCAAATGGCAATTGCTCCTAATTGTGCCATTCCATATTCTATATAGTAAAATGGTACCTCAAAAATATGAAGTTGCTTGTGCCAAAGAGAACGATAATAACCTTCAAGACCACTATGATCTACTAAGTTCGAAGAGAAAGACTTATAGATGTTTATCCAGGATTCCTGCCTATCTTGTCTATTGTGTTGTGGGTGGCTATAAATCCAATGTTGGAATTTATCTACAGCAGCTATCCACGGCAATACTTTTAAGACATTTTCCAGTTGATTGATCTTAGCTCTTTTTAGATCTTCTTCAGTCTTGAAGAAAATATCCCAATGATCCATGCTCAAAAGCTCCATTGACATAGCAGCCAGCTCTGAAATTTCAGATGGAAATTTTTTTAAGGCATTCAGCTCCAAATCTCTTGTCAAATAAGAATGAATGGCATGCCCACTTTCATGAAGAAGTGTTCTAAGATCATTTAAGGATTGTGTCGCATTCATGAAAATGAATGGTACTCCTGTGTCAGTGAGTTGTATATTGTACCCACCAGGTCTTTTGCCTTTTCGGGAATCAAGATCCAGGTGCTTCATTTGATTCATAATGGTAATGACTTCACCAAAATCGGGGTCAAGACGGTCCAGACAGCGTACCGTTTTATTGATAAAGTCTTTAATATTCTTGAATGGCTTTAAAGGAAACTTTCCTCTGGCATCTACATTAAGATCCCAAGGTCTTAATTTGGAAAGTTCCATTTTACCACGTCTGATGTCATTAATTTCATCAAGAATAGGTAGTATCTCAGTTCTGATCGATTCGTGAAAGTCATTACAATCTTCTTCAGTATAGTCAAACCTCCCCAGTTCCTTAAACTTATAATCTCTGAAATTTTCAAAACCTGCATTGACTGCTATTTGATGTCTTTTTTTGAGCAACTCATCAAATAGATTATCTAGCTGCTCAGTATCCTGAAGAATTCTCTTTTTGATTTTATGATATACTTGCTCACGAAGAGAACGGTCTGTTTCTTCCAATATGCTTCCTGCTTTTTGCAAGGTCATTTGTTTACCGTTCATCCCTATAGTCATTTCGGAGAAAATCTTACCATATTCTTTAGATTTCATCCTCACTTCAGTAGTCAGAGGCAAGTTGTCCTTATGAAACAGCTTGGTTTCGTTTTTGACGCTGCGAATGTAAACCTCATACTTTTCTTTAGGGAGCTTACTAAGGAAGGTGTTAGAAGTAAGTTTAAGGTTCAATTCGTATTCGAATGCTGCTACTTTAGGTAATAATTCCTGAACAGTATATTCATATAAATCAATAGCTTTTTGGTTGCTACTGTCCACCGTAATACTGATGTATCTTCTAGAAAAGCTTTCTGTAACAGCAGAATCGAGTTCACTTCTGTGAGCAATCCATTCTTCTAATTGCTCGATAGATTCGATTGGTCGCTTCAATAGGTCATTGTAATATGGTTTAAGCTTAGACCAAACGGTTATCTTAAATTCTTTAGGTAAGAATATTCTTTTTTTGGGTCGTGGTAAAGCAGTTGTGCTCATAGTTCTTTTTCAAGAGATTAATGAAAATAGTATGCCTAATACTGCAAAGCCTTGACCCAACTAATCAATTGAAGGTCGCAATGGGTTATTCTTCTTCAGAAGTATCTTCTGTCATCTTTAAAAGATCGTTGTCGTATAGGTATTTAAACCACTTGATGACTTTTTTGATATCTCCGGTATTAACCCTATCTCTATCATAGTCAGGAAGAACATCCGCAAAATACTCGTGAAGTTCTTCAGCTTTGCTACTAGTACTGATGGGGGGATTGTCGTCGTATTGCTCCAGTATATTTTGAAAAACCTTTTTTAATTCTACAGAATCGCCATCATCTGTATAAATGGCTATTGATTCTAATGGCGAAAATTGGTGTTTCCTCGAAGAAGCAAACTTCTTTTTTCCAGTTAATAAATCTTCGATTATCAATCCATTATTACGATTGGCTGCAATTTTGAAGATTCCTGAAAAGCCTGTAACAGCTACTAAGTCCTTTAAATCCATACATTTTTTATTTTGGGCACAAATGTACAAACTTAGAAGCTTAAAAGACTATGCTTCCACAAGAAGATCTTGTAAATATTTAGTTAAATAAAGGGAGTACAAGCCTATGGGGGGGAGAGACACTATTATGTCTGTCTCAAAAATAAAGATAATAAGCCGACGAACAAAAAAAAGAAGTAAATTTATTTATTTCTAATATATAGACAATTTTGTCATTTGTTCTGCTAATCTATTTGATGCCAGATATTTGACTTCCAAACTTTTTGCAAACGGCACCGGCGTATCAAGACTAGCCACACGAACGATAGGCGCATCAAGATATTCAAATAGATGCTCAGCAATATATGCTGATAATTCTCCACCAATTCCACCAAATAAGCTGTCCTCATGTAGAATCAACACCTTATTGGTTTTCATAACACTTTGAGAGATGGCATCATAATCAATAGGAGAAAGTGTTCTAAGGTCAATGATATCGGCATCTATCTGAAGTTCTTCGGCAGTTTTTAAGGCCCAGTGTACACCCATACCGTAAGTTATTATTGTCATCGCTTTACCTGATCTGACGACTTTTGCTTTTCCAATTTCTACTGTGTAATATCCCTCTGGAGTATCTTCAGTAAGACTTCTGTACAATGCCTTGTGTTCAAAATAAATGACGGGATTTGGATCTGCAAAAGATGCAAGTAATAAACCTTTCGCATCGGTTGGATTGGAAGGGAAAACTACTTTTAGACCTGGTGTATGTGTAAACCAGGCTTCATTAGTTTGTGAGTGAAACGGTCCTGCTCCAACTCCCGCACCAGCAGGCATTCTGATTACAACATCTGCATTTTGTCCCCAACGATAATGCAACTTAGCCAGATTGTTGACTATCTGATTAAAGCCACAAGTAACAAAGTCGCCAAATTGCATTTCAACCATTGCCTTGAAGCCTTTAATACTAAGACCTAATGCAGTGCCAATAATTCCACTTTCGCAGAGAGGAGTGTTTCTAACCCTGTCTGCTCCAAATTCATCTTTGAAACCTTCAGTTATTTTGAATACACCGCCATAATCGGCAATATCCTGACCCATCAGAATAAGCTTATCATGCTTTTTCATTGCAAGGAATAGTGCATTAGATATTGCATCAACAAAACGCCTAGGCTTTTTTTGTTGTGGTATTGGAGTGGACTCTATTATGTGTGATGCAAAAACATCTTTTAGTTCATTTTCAGGAGTAGAGCTGGCTTCTGATTCTTTGTAAACCATGCCAAGAGCGGCTTCTACTTCTGATTTTATCATTTTCTTAGATGTAGTTATGTCAGATTCATTTATGATTCCTTCTCTTAAAAGGTATTGCTCATAATTTGCGATAGGATCTTTTTCTTCCCAAAGTTGGATGAGTTCTTTGGGAACATACTTGGTACCAGAAGCTTCCTCATGGCCTCTTATTCTAAATGTTTTACATTCTATTAAAATAGGAGCTGGGTTTTTCCGTATTTGTTCCGCTTTTTGTTTGATGGTTTCATAGACTTCAAGAATGTTATTGCCATCAATTGTAATGCCTTCCATACCATAACCAATGGCTCTGTCTACAAGGTTTTCACAAGCGTATTGCTCCGAAATGGGGGTCGACAATCCATAACCATTGTTTTCTATAATGAAAATCACCGGAAGTTGCCAAACAGCAGCTATATTGAGTGCTTCATGAAAATCCCCTTCACTGGTAGCGCCATCACCGGTGAAAGCCAAAGCTACTTTTTCTTCTTTTAAGATTTTATGTGCTAATGCCACTCCGTCTGCTAAAGCAAGTTGTGGGCCTAGGTGGGAAATCATTCCTACGATATGATGTTCCATGCTCCCGAAGTGAAAGGAACGATCTCTACCTTTTGTAAACCCACTCATTTTCCCTTGCCATTGTGCAAATAAATTAACCAAAGGAACATTCCGTGTAGTAAACACGCCTAAATTCCTATGCATGGTAAAAATGATTTCATCCTGCTGTAAAGCCATAGCTGCTCCTACAGAAATGGCTTCTTGGCCAATCCCTGAAAACCATTTACTGATCTTACCTTGCCTCAAAAGACTTAACATTTTTTGTTCAATTACCCTTGGTTTAAGCAGTTGAACATAAATGTCTTTAAGTAATAACGAGTCTAATTCTTGGCTTTTGTATGTAATCTTTGGTTTTACAGTTGGCATAGGAAAAATTTTTCGGAAAGTTCACATATTATGGTTTATCTACAAAACTTTAGAAAAAAAATTTAGAGACATAATTGCTATAACAACTTTTTAGCACATAATGAAAGTTCAAGCGAAGTACATAATTACTATTGTAATATCATGATGAATTAAGATTATTGCATGAATATTATTAAGAATTATTCTTTTGTAAATGCAATTTGAAAATTATTACTAGTAATAACTATGATAATTAATAGATATAATATAAATTTGTGAAGCAAAAAGCGATTTTTCCAGCCATCAAGTCTGGTCCAAAATGAAGATTTAAACACTACATATTTCTCCCTTAAAACATCACATTCATCAGGAATCAGTTGAAGTATTTACAATTGATTGCTTATTAAGGGTTTGAATATAGTCTGAGAGTTTTAGTTATTGTAGTTACTTCTAGGTTTAATCAATTATCAGCATAGGGCAAAAAGTGAAGTGGTTCTTGTCATGATACTATAAGAGCTATTTTTAATCTTTAGAACAAAACTTTGAAAATCCTAAAAATTTAGGATGATCAAATTAAATCATAATCATTAGTTTTATCATTTATTCTACTACAAATTTTATAAATAGTATCCATATGTTGATTGATCCGGAAATAGAAGCAATAGCAAAGTCTTATGAAGTCATAAAAGATTTGGATCCTGCCTCAAAGAAGAGAGTAATCTCTTGGCTAGTCAATAAGTTTCAATATACAATAGATGATGCTCATCATCATGGAAATATACATGCTGGTGGCTCAGGTATGACGAATGCAGGCAACAATGCAGATGTCACTAAAGAACTTCCTGAAGATTTAACAGGCTTCGAAACGGCTGAAGCTTTATACACTAGCTTGTTTACAAAAACAGAACCTGAAAAGGTATTGGTCGTAGCTGCCTACTTGCAAGAAAAAGAAGGCTTAGTTGAGCTTGGTGGTAGAAGAATTAATTCTGAATTGAAAAAGATAGGAGAAGGCGTTAAAAATATAACTGCCGCTATTTCGTCGCTTACAAAAAAGACACCTCCTTTAATGACTCAGAGTAAAAAAGAAGGCTCTAGTCCACAAGCCAAAAAGCAATATCAAGTAACTGCTGATGGAATCGAAAAAGTTAATCAGGCTCTTAAGAAAGGAAAACTGAAACTTTAATATCAATAAGTATATTGTTTTTGCAATTATTTAGCCCAAAAAGCTTTTGGGCTAAATAATTGTAGGACCTTTCAATCATCTACTTAATAAGCAGCAGAAAAGCCATCATCTATAGATGGTTTGTAATAGGTCCTTTTACCAATAACTTGGGTTGCATATCCATCTAAGCCTATCATTCTCTCACAGGTTCTCCACAACCTTTTATTCAATCCTCTATGGCAACTTAATGGAATAGAAGCTGCAACTTTACCTTGCTCTAAATACTTGCCACTCGCACCATATAGTCCTTCTTCTAAAACATAATCCACAACTGGTTTCACACGTTCATTAGAACTCTTGCCGAAAAGTTTGTATTCTACTTTTTTCAACATTTTTAAAGGTAGTGGATAATGCCTGTAAAGACTGGATTGTGTTTTGCCCGGAGAGAAAGTATTGGCAGTTACGTTTGTTCTTGCTAATCTTCTTGCTAATTCAAAAGTCCACATTACTCTGGCCAAGGCAGTTTGTCCTTTTGCCTCTTTTAAAGTAATTTTCTTTTTTAACTCTAGATCATTGAAATAAATGTGACCAACTCGATGTGCTTCTCCGGAAACGTTAATAATGCTGGCACGACCAGATTCCAACATTAGGTCGAGCAATAATTCTGTTAGTACAAACGGGCCAAGAATATTGGTAGCAAAATTTAGTTCGTATCCATCAACAGAAACTCGCCTTTTTGGAGTTTGTATACCGGCACAATTAGCAAGGACATTTAACTCATAATAATTGCGCTTAAATGTCTTGGTAAAATTCTTGATCGAATCCAAGGATGCAAGATCGCCCTCAATCAAATCAATGTTGGGGTTGTGACTTTCTTTAATCAATTTAACTCGTGCTTTTTGGCCTCGGGATGTGTTTCTTGCCATCATTACAACAGTAGCTCCGGTTTTTGCGAGTTGTGACGCCATGGCATACCCTAAACCTGAGGTGGCACCAGTCACCAAGCAGGTAATGTCTTTCATTTGTTGTTTACAGTTTATGCGTTTATAGTCAAAAACAGCCTAAAAGAAAGCCTACTATCACTTTGTATTTCTTCCTTATGAACTGTTTGTTTATACCCATTTTATAAGTAGAAAGCACAGCAATGCTTTACTTAAGTAGAATGCATCAGTATCAATAGCCAAGTTCTTTGTTAATCCGATTTACTTGGTTGGCATGAAATGTTTACGGTGATAGATTGGGTGGTTTACCGTTATTGTAAAAATAATGGACTTATTTTATTTGCAATTTACTAAAAATCACCATTAAATGCTGACAAATATCACCATATCTATATGTTTTAACATTGCTTTTAGATTTTATTTTTTTTTGTCTAACGATTGTTAGAAATAGTCCACTAAACATTTAACAAACTGTTGAAGCTCGATAACAACAAGCACTTAATTGGTTTGTTAAATTCACATGGAAAAACAAAAAAATGTATTAGGGACAACATTAATTGGTTGTTGTACTGATCCTTTAACAGGATTTTATAGAGATGGTTACTGTAAAACAGGACCATTAGATACCGGAAGACATGTTATCTGTGCAAAAATGACAGATGAGTTTTTGACCTTTACCTTGAGTAGAGGCAATGATTTAATAACCCCCTTGCCCATATACCAATTTCCTGGACTCAAAGCCGGAGATCATTGGTGCTTGTGTGCATTAAGATGGAAGGAAGCTTTTGATGCAGGTGTAGCACCTCCGGTGAAATTGTCTGCAACACATGAAGCTGCTCTTAAGTATGTGACAATTGATGAGCTGATGCAATATGCATTGGATAAACCTGTAATATAAGTCGTGTATTTAAAAACACGATCTAAAAAGCTTTATATTTATCTCATCAATCATCTTATCCTAAGAAAGAATGGTAGAAGCATTTATCGAAAATCCCATTTTACTTCTTTTCATTGTCGCTGGTATTGGTTATGGAGTAGGTAGCATTCAATTTAGAGGGAGTGGATTAGGTGTAGCAGCCGTTTTATTTGTTGGGCTAATTTTTGGGAGCCTTAGTCCAGATCTTCAAATACCCCAAATCATTACCTTTATTGGTCTTAGCATTTTTGTATACACCGTTGGTCTAAGTAGTGGACCTAGTTTTTTTTCTTTATTTCGGCAAAGAGGTTCTCGTGACTTGATATTCATTTTTATTATGCTCACCTTTTCAGCGAGTGTAACGGTATTGCTCTTTTATCTTTTCAATCTCGAAGCCAGTACCGCCGCAGGTCTATTTGCCGGTAGTACCACCAATACACCTGCCTTAGCCGGATTGCTCGACCAGATTAGCAATACTGGATTGTCACCAGAGTTGAAAAAAACAAATAGTGAGGCTGGAGTAATTGGCTACTCCTTGTCCTACCCAATGGGAGTATTGGGGCCAATGCTAGCTATCATATTGGCTCAACGAATTCTAAAAATTAATTACTCGAAAGAAGAAAAAGAATTGCGGAATGAATATCCGGTCAGGCAGGATATTACTTCTATTACAGTAGCCATCCAAAATGAAGAGATTATAGGTATTCCTATTCGTGACCTTAAGCAAAAATATAATTGGGCTGTGACTTTCGGACGCATGGAAAGGGATGGCGAAGTACGTTTAATCAATTGGGACACTCGTTTTAAAATTGGTGATAAGGCTGCCTTTGTAGGAGATAGAGATGAGGTAGAGACAGTAGCTGGTTTATTGGGCACTATACTACCGTATAAATTATCGTTTGATCAGTCTGAATATGAAACCAATCTCTTTTTTGTCTCCAATAACAAAATTGCAGGCCAACAATTGAGTACCCTCAACCTTGATGAGCAATATGCGGCTAAAATAACTCGTCTAACTCGTGGTGATATTGATTACCTAACCAATTCAAATACCGTATTAGAATTGGGTGACCGTGTCAGAGTGGTAGGCCGAAGAAAAGATATGACCTTTATTGCTCGCTTCTTAGGCAATTCTTACGAAGAACTGAGTAGAATTAATCTCTTATCGTTTGGCCTGGGTATGGCTCTGGGACTCATGCTGGGAATGATTACTTTTGAACTTCCGGGCGGACTTAGTTTTAAATTAGGGTACGCAGGTGGGCCTATTATTGTAGGACTTATTCTTGGTGGTTTAAGGCGTACCGGGCCCATCAACTGGTCTTTGCCTTATAGTGCCAATCTAATTTTACGACAGGTAGGGTTGATTTTAATGCTGACAGGTATTGGGGTCAATTCTGGACATCAGTTTTTTATGACACTGTATCAAGGAAGTGGTGCCTTACTATTTCTGGCAGGAGGGATTATTAGTATTCTCACCGCCTTGTCTACCTTGTTTTTTGGGTATTGGGTGCTTAAAATTCCTTTTAGCTTTTTGACAGGAATGGTTTCTAACCAACCAGCTATATTGGATTTTGCACTAAGCAAAGCTCAGAATAAGTTGCCAAATATCGGTTTTACTTTGATGATGCCCATTTCTATCGTTACAAAAATCGTTTATGCACAGCTGCTCTTTGCTTTATTGAATTGACAAAACTAATAGAGAACAATATTCGTTTCGGAGAGCACAAAGCCCTCGTAGTCTATTAGCTTTAAAGCTTTTAAAGGAATCTATAAAAAAGGATTATCTTAGGCTGGCCAATAGCGAGTGATGCTATTGGTATCTTTATTTCAAGAGAGCACAACTTAATCTGCGTGATGATGATCTGGCGTTATTTTTTTCTAGTTGCATTTTTAATTAGTCAATTTACTTCCCACATCTTTTGTCAAACTGAAACTCCTCGAAAAGAGATTAATATTCAATCGACAGATGAGAAAATCGTTTTGGACGGAATGCTTAATGAAGGAGTATGGCAAAATGCGGATAAAGCGAACAATTTTTGGCAATATTTTCCTTTTGATACCTCTCTTTCTGTCAGTAAATCAGAAGTCATGATGACGTATGATGAAGAAAATATTTATGTCGCCATCATCGTCTATGATTCTCTTCCTGGAAATTATATCTCTCCTTCATTGCGTAGGGATTATCGAGGAGGCAATATAGATGGTTTTTCCATCGTGCTGGATCCTTTTTTAGATCAGACGAATGGATTCTTCTTTGGAATCACTCCCTTTGGAGTGAGAAGGGAAGGTCTTATTTCAAATGGTGGAAACCAAGGAAGTGATCTTTCCTTAAGTTGGGACAATATTTGGTACGGAGAGTCCAAGATTTATGAACAGTACTGGATTGCTGAAGTAGCTATCCCTTTTCGTACCCTTCGATTCAAAGAAGGATCAACTACCTGGGGACTTAATTTCTATCGAATAGACACCAAATATAATGAGAGGGCCATCTGGTCAAGGGTACCTCGCCCTTTGCATTTGTCTAATCTGGCCTATACAGGTCGTTTAAAATGGGACAAACCCGTCAATAAACCGGGTAGTAATATGTCGATCATTCCATATACTGCTGGTGGGACGAGTCGCAACTATTTGGAAGAAACAGATTGGGAAGGCCGCATAGATGCTGGTGGTGATGCTAAGATTGCAGTCACGCCTTCACTGAACTTAGATTTAACGGTAAATCCTGATTTTTCTCAGGTAGAAGTAGATGCCCAACAAACCAACCTGGATCGATTTGAAATCTTCTTTCCGGAACGGCGCCAATTTTTTCTTGAAAATGCGGACCTTTTTGCCAGCTTTGGTTTTGATAATGCACGACCTTTTTTCTCAAGACGCATAGGAGTTGCTATTGATTCTGCTACTGGTCAAAATGTACAAAACCGAATATTACTGGGAGCGCGTCTAAGTGGTCGGATTGATAAAAACTGGCGAGTAGGGGTTATGAATATGCAAACAGCAAAGGATGATCAGATCAACCAACCCAGTTACAATTACTCCGTTCTTGCAGTGCAAAGACAGGTATTTGCACGCTCTAACATCAGTGCGATTTTGGTCAATAAATCTAATTTTGATGACCTACCGGTAGATATCAATTCGCCACAGGATGGCAGCTCAAACCGACTATTGGGACTGGACTACAACCTGGCCTCTGCCGATGGAAAGTGGAGCGGTAAATTATATTACCATCAGACTTTTGACGATAATAATGGAAAATCTCCTTTTTCGCATGGAGCAGCCCTCCAATACAATAGCCTACGATTTATCGCAGCTTGGACGCATCAAATTGTAGGTCAAGATTTTGATGCCAAGGTAGGATTCGTGCCAAGAACTGATTTTCGCAGGATCAATCCACTTATTGGTATTCGCATTTACCCTAATTCCAATTGGATCAATCGTCATGAATTTACTTTGTCCAATGATTTACTTTGGAATAGCACTTGGGGAACTACTGATAGTGATTTCAACTTTCGGTATAGCATTAACTTCCAAAATACCGCCAGATTTAATTTTACGATCACTAATAATTACGTGAAACTATTTTCACCTTTCAATCCAATACGAGAATCTGATCTAGACTTTGGTACCGGTGAGGATTTTTCCCAAATGGGCTTTTCGACATCGTATCAATCAGATCAGCGTAAAATTTTGAATTATCGACTTCAAATTACCAATCGAGAATTTTTCAATGGGCATCTTCTCCGGTTTTCAGGAGAACTTAATTATCGTTATCGACAATATGCTACAGTAGCAGTCAACTTCAATATCAATCAGGTCAGATTGACGGAAGGCTTTGGGGAAGCTACGATTTATTTAATAGGGCCAAGGATTGATCTTACATTCAGCAGAACGCTATTCTTTACTACTTTCCTACAGTACAATAGTCAATTTGATAATATCAATATTAATAGCCGATTGCAATGGCGATTCCGTCCCGTTTCGGATATTTTCCTGGTCTATACGGATAACTATTTTCCTGATGGCTTAGTGCCTAAAAACCGAGCATTGGTTTTCAAAGCGACCTACTGGTTGAATTTATGATTACTATATGTCTTTTGAGACAAACTGTATATCCTTGGGTAGCTCAATACGAGGAACGAGTTATGAGTTGCCTCTTTCCAGTTTTAAACCATAATTCCAATAAACTTAATCTTAAGATCTAAGTTAAGTGGTTAGCAGAATCAAAATATAAATTTTAGCTGAGCGGAATTTTTTGTTTATCAAGGTAAAAAGTAGGCACGATACGCATCGCAACTAATTTTTAACGCAGAGAAACAGAAAAAGAAGCCACTTAAATCACATAGTTTAATTTTGTTAACCACTTATATTTGGGAAATTTTTTGAATTGAAGTTCAATTCAAAA
>JBCBCD010000082.1:4173-13257 GCA_038530915.1 Bacteroidota bacterium | reverse complement strand
CCATCTTTTTGGTACTTACCAAGATGCAATGGTAGAAAGAGACGATTTACTTTTTCACTCAAAAATTTCTTTTGCCCTCAATACAAAGATGATTACTCCTTTGGAAGTAGTTGAAGCAGCAGAAGCTTATTGGTTGAAACATCAGGATAGTATAGATATTGCTCAAGCGGAAGGTTTCATTCGTCAAATCATGGGCTGGCGGGAATACATGCGTGGAATATATTGGGCTAAAATGCCTGATTATGCAACTTTAAATTATTTTGATCATCAGGCCAAACTTCCTGATTGGTTCTGGACTGGAGAAACCCAAATGAATTGTTTGAAACATACTATCAATCAATCTCTAGATAAAGCTTATGCTCATCACATTCAACGCTTAATGGTAACTGGTAATTTCGCTTTACTACTCGGCGTTCATCCTGATGAAGTAGATAGATGGTATTTGGGCATCTACATAGACGCCATCGAGTGGGTGGAAATCACCAATACCAGAGGTATGAGCCAGTTTGCCGATGGAGGGATCGTTGGAACCAAGCCTTATGTAAGTAGTGCCAATTACATCCACAAAATGAGCGATTATTGTGGCAATTGTAAATATGATCGCAAAGTGAAATATGGTAAAAACGCTTGTCCTTTTAATAGCCTCTATTGGGATTTTTACAGCAGACACGAAGATAAATTGGCCAAAAATCCACGCATAGGAATGATGTACCGTACCTGGGCCAAAATGAAGCCTGAAGATAAAGAGGGGATCCTGAAACAAGCACATTATTACAAGGAAAATGCAGAGAATCTTTAATCATTAGGTGATGACCCATGACCTATGCCCCATAACCTATGATCAAAACCCCATCATAAACTCATTTAAGTTGGTGCTGGTATCCAAATCCAATTTCCTTCTCAAACGATAGCGACTAATCTCTACACCGCGAACGGAAATATTCAGTAGGGGAGCAATTTCCTTAGAAGATAAGTTCATTCTCAGATAGGCACACAGTTTTTGATCCTTAGGTGTGAGGTTGGGAAAACGTACTTTTAATCGTTTGAAAAATTGATCGTGTACCTGATCAAAATGGTAGAAAAACTGTTCCCATTCACTGTCTAGCTGTGCATCTTCTTGGAGGAGGCGTTTGATCCTTCTCAACTCTTTTTGAGTCGGATTGTGAGTGGATGTTTTGGCTAGTTTATCTAACTCATTTTTAACCTTATTAATGAGCTCACTTTTCTGTAGAAGGTGCATGGTAGTAGAGGTGAGTTCTCTATTCTTGTGAGCGATTTCAGCATTTAATTTCTCAGTGGTTAGGGTTTCTATTTTGCTTTCAGAGGCTTTTATTTGGGCTTGCTTCGCAGCAAGTGTAATTTCCTTTTCCTGTACCATTTCTTTCTTGGTTTGATTGAACTTGATCTGTTGACCAATGATCAGTCCTCCTACTAACGTTAGAAGCGTAAAAAAATAAACGCTATAGGCAGTAGTGTTGGCATACCAAGGAGATTTGATGAAAAATGAAAACTGAGCCACTTCAGATCCTTCTATATTAGGTATATTAGCTTCTACTTTGAAAGTATAACTTCCAGGAGCTAGGTTGGTGTATTCTCTTTCCGATTTAAAACTCCAATCAGACCAGGATTTATCATATCCTACCAGTTGATGTCTGAAACGTATCTTTTCTTTTGCCTGAAAATGAGTACCTGAAAAATTAAAACGAAAGTTGTTCTCTTTGTGTTTAAAACGTGCTAATACATTATTGTTTGAGTTGTAATTGGTCTGATGGCTGAATAACAAGGAATCTACACCATTCATTAAAAACACCTTCGTGATAACGGTTTTGATAGTACTGCGTTTTTGCTTCAGTAATACCGGGTTGACCATCAATAAGCCGCCTAGCGCACCGATAAATACATTTTCATCATCATAACAATAAAGGTGTTCAAATCCTGCAACCAGTGTACTTTGAATCCCTGGAAGTTCATACTTGGTCACTTTCTTCTCAAGCCCTTTGGTTTTTATCTCCAAAAAACCAATCTGCTCTTTGGTGATGTACCAAATATTACCATTTGGATCTTCGAATAACCTTCTGACTTCTTTAGGCTGGACTATGAGGTCTTCCAACGCCTTGAAATGTACAAACCTATCTTTTTCAGGAATATATTCATAGATTCCTGTTTCAGCACATACAACAACTTTATCCCAAATGGAGCATACAAAGTTCCCCAAAGTAGAGCTAAGTCCTTCTTTAACACCGAAGGTGTCTATTTGTGTAATACCTTCATCTTCCAATTGGAGTCTGAAAACACCGCGATAAGGATGAGAAATCCAATACTCATTATCATGAATATTGACTATAAAACGGCAAGATTCTTGTACGCCTGCTAAAGAAGACTTATGCAACCATTGTCCATTTTGCTTTTGTAATACTTCAAGTCCATTATAAGTACCTGCAATTAATTGATTTTGATTTTCCTTGGGCTGCACAAAAAGCCAGTGGCCGGGGCCAGTATGTATGGCTTTAGCCTTACCGTTCTCAATAATAAATGCGCCATCATTGTGGCCCATAAAAAGCTGATCATTGATCACCTGAAGTCCCCATACTTGTCCTTCAGTTCCGGGAATTAGTTGGAATTCATCAAATTCTATGAAACTTTGATTGTTCCAACTAGAAACATATAGGCCATTAGAAGTACCGACATACAATTGATCCTGATATATTTCAATGGCATAACTGGTTCCCTCAAGGTAACCATCAGGGTAAACCATTTTAAGGGCAGAGTTCAGGTTGACAAAGTCTATGCCATTATCTAATCCCAACCAAAGGTTTTGATCATCATCTGAAAAAACGGATACAATCAAGTTGTTTTGTAGGCCATTTGCCTTACTTATCCAGTTTTTTCTTTGCCCGTTTTTATCTAATATGATGAGTCCTGCTCTGGATGTTGCAATACAGATATTACCATTGGCTTGTTCTATGACAGCATTAATATCATTTTCAATTAAAAAGGATTGTATTTCTGGTGCCCAGACATTAACCTGTCCATCATTGCTTAACTTAAAGGCACCTCTCCTCTCAGTAATAATTACCATGCCATCTTCTTTTTCTAAAATGGAGATTACCAATCCTGGGAGTGTATAATTCAAACGGGAAACTATGCCATTTTTAAGATTAAAAAAGTTTCCTGAGTTATCATGGAGTAATAGGCCATCTTTTGTTGCATGAAGGAAGTGATAGCCAGATGGACAATCATAAAAACTGACCTTCTTGTTTTTTAAGTTGTATTGATAGATTTTATTATTTGAACGAAAAACTAAGTTTTCATCAACAATACAGAGTTGCCAAATATCTGATAATGCCGGATGTTTTTTGGGTAAAAGCCTCTCTATTTCAATGGATTGATAATTCAAGATGCCATTATCTTCTCTATAAAAATAGCCTACTTCATTTTGCCCACCCACATATATTCTTTCACTGATCGAATCCCTTAGTATAGACCTTACTATTGTTTTATTGGGTAAAGGATAAAGTTCCCAAGTCAATCCATCAAATTGAAGCAAGCCTTGATTATTGGCACAATAGATAATGCCATTATCATCTTGTACAAAACCCCAATTTTGAGTTCCTGCCTGATAATCCGCCATAAAATAATTATGGATCAATGGGTTTCCCTGCTTGATTGCTGTAAGTTGAATGGTAAAAAACAACAAAAAAAATGTAGTGATCGAATACTTATACTTGAATTCCATTTTCTTTAAAATTATGTACTCTTGTAGTGGCAATGATGTAGTATTGATGTAGTCTATTTTTGAAAATGATGTAATATAGAAAGAATTATTTTAAGTTGATGCATTCTTGTTGTGTTGTCATTGTTTTGTAATCATTGTCTTTGCATTACTTTTGTTTTGCGTAATAGAAAGTTCTTTAAAATATATTTTTGTTTCTTGTTATTGGATTTTCCGAATGAAGTAGAAAGAAAATTCAATGAGTAAGTGTCAATTTTACACATAGGCTAGTCTGAGCAACTAAACACAACAACAAAAAACATTCACGAATCCTATCAGATTATCTCAAATAAAGTAATTATGAAACTTAAACACTTACTAGTACTATGCACTTTCCTGTTATCTAGTGCATATGCTATCGCTCAAGAGCGAACCGTCACAGGTACGGTTACTTCTGCTGAAGATGGATTACCTATTATCGGTGCTACAATCTTAATCAAGGGTACTAATACAGGTACTACAACCGATTTTGATGGTAAGTATGAAATCTCAGTAGCTGACGAGAATGCAGTCTTGGTTTTTTCATACACAGGTATGGAAGAACAAGAAATTCAAGTTGGTGCTCAATCCACTATTGATTTAGTGATGCAAATTGCAACTGCTTTGATCGACGAAATCGTAGTAGTTGGTTATGGATCACAAAAGAAAAGTGTGGTCACGGGCTCCATTTCATCCATTAATGCGGAGGATTTAGAAAACTTACCAACTCTTCGTGTTGAACAAGCTTTACAAGGTAGAACAGCCGGTGTACAGGTCATTGCCAACAATGGACAACCCGGGGAAGCATTGTCTGTAAGGATTCGCGGTGCGGGTACTACAGGAAATGCCGATCCACTATATGTAGTAGATGGTTTCCCTGTTGGTGGTATCGATTACCTGAATCCGGGCGACATTGAATCTATTGAAGTACTGAAAGATGCCGCTTCCGCAGCCATTTATGGTGCCAGAGCAGCAAATGGTGTTGTTTTGATCACTACTAAATCGGGAACAGAAGGAAACTTCAATGTATCTTATGATGGCTACTATGGTATTCAGAGTCCATGGCGTCAATTGGCTATGTTGAATGCTACTGAGTATGCTTTGATTCAAAATGAGGCACATGCTGCTTCAAACTTAGCAGTTCCTTTTGATGATCCAAGATCTTTTGGTGAGGGTACTTATTGGCAAGATGAAATCTATAACAATAATGTACCAATGATGAATCATCAGTTATCTGTAACAGGAGGCAACAGTAAATCTAACTTTGCAGCTACAATGTCATACTTCACACAGGAGGGTATTGTAGGAGGTGACAAATCACAATTTGACAGATACACTGCTCGTATCAATTCTACCCATAAAATTGGTTCTGCACTGACTTTTGGGGAAAACTTTTCTTACAGTCATATTTACCGTCGTTCTATTGATGGCAACAGTGAGTTTGGTGGTCCATTGATGAATGCATTGAATATGGATCCAATTACAAATGTATATGAAGATGATCCAGCTGTTTTGGCTACTTATGATCCATTAGCAGTTAGAGATGCAAATGGCCGTGTTTATGCGATTTCAGAATTTGCTACACAGGAGGTGTTGAATCCATTGGCAAACTTAGAAAGACAAAATCAAGAAGTTTACGTTGATAAAATTGTAGGTAACGTTTTTGGTGAATTGGAGATGCTGCCAGGTTTGAAATTCAGAACTACTTTTGGTTTGGATATGGCATATGTAACCAATAACTCTTTCACTCCTGAATATTTCCTGAATGCAGCTCAGGTAAACAGGACTTCAAGAGTAAATAAGAGCATCGATCGATTCTTCAACTGGTTGTGGGAAAATACTCTTTCTTATACTACTAAAATCAACCAGCACGACATTTCTGCTTTAGTAGGTACTACTGCACAGGAGTTCAACTTTGAAAACATTGGTGGAGCAAGAGAAGATGTTGTTTTTGACAACTTTGAAAATGCATTCTTAAATACAGCAATTAATCAGGAAACGGCTACTATTTTTGGTGGTGCTTCTGAAAATGCTTTATTCTCTTACTTTGGTCGTGTTACTTACTCATTTGCTGATAAGTATTTGTTTACAGGGGTATTGAGAGTAGATGGATCTTCTCGTTTTGGTGCAAATACAAGATATGGTACGTTCCCGGCGGTTTCAGCTGGTTGGGTACTTTCACAGGAAGATTTCTTCAATGTAGATTTCATCGATTTTGCAAAAGTTAGAGTTTCATGGGGTCAAAATGGTAACCAGGAGATTGGTAATTATCGTTGGGCTTCTACGATTTCAACTTTGGCCAATTATACTTATGGTGATGGTACTTTGACTACTGGTGCTATTCCTAGTGCAGTAGCTAACCCAGATTTAGAATGGGAAACTTCCGAGCAAACTAATATTGGTATTGATCTTAGATTTTTGGATGGTCGTTTGACTTTGACTACTGATTACTATGTTAAAGAAACCATTGGTTTATTATTGGACGCTCCAATTCCTGGTATCGTAGGTAATAATGCTCCAACTGTAAATGGTGGTAATGTTGAAAACAGAGGCGTTGAATTTGAATTAGGTTACCGCAATAAAGCGGGTTCTGGTATCAATTATAATGTAAGCTTTAACTTCTCCTACAATGAGAATGAGGTTACAGCCATCAACAATGCAGAAGGGGTATTGGTTGGTGCTGGATTCTCTACTTATGGTGTAGTTTCAAGAGCTGAAGTTGGTTTCCCAATCGGATATTTCTGGGGTTTAAAGACCAATGGCTTGTTCCAAAACCAAGCAGAAGTAGAAGGTTATACAAATGCCGATGGCGGTTTGATCCAGCCTGATGCAGCTCCTGGTGACATTCGCTTTGTTGACTTGAACAATGATGGTGTAATTGATGATTCAGATAGAACTATTATCGGTAATCCTACACCTCAATGGACTTACGGATTCAACTTTGGTGCGGATTACAAAAACTTTGATTTGAACCTATTCATTCAAGGCGCTGCTGGCAACGAATTATTCAATGGTACTCGTCGTCACGATTTGACTTCTACCAATATGCCTGCACGCTTCTTGAATCGTTGGACTGGAGAAGGTACTTCTAACGATATTCCAAGAGCTACTATTTCAGATCCTAATGGTAACTTTTCAAAAATCTCTGATTTCTATATTGAAAGTGGTGATTTTGTAAGGTTAAGAGATGTTCAATTGGGGTATACCTTCCCAAGTAGCTTGCTGAACAAATTCAATATTAGCAAGCTTAGATTATATGTAGCAGCTCAGAACTTATTGACTTTGACCAATTACAATGGATTTGATCCTGAAATTGGCGGTGGAACCTTAGGATTAGGTATAGACAGAGGTGTCTATCCTCAAGCAAGAGCATTCCGCTTTGGCTTGAATGTTGTTTTCTAGCAAATGATGCTTAAAGGCAGGTTTGTTTGATAAGTATCTTGCATTTCAAGATTTTCGTGACATTTTTTTTAAGAAATGGTCGCAATTTTGAATCAAAAATTATTAAAATCATTTAGTCATGATGACAAAAAATATTTCTAAATTTTTATTACTAAGCGTAATAATATTCTTTTTTGGATGTGGCGATGACTTTCTGGATCGTCAACCATTGGATCAAAGAGCAGAGTCAAATTTTTACCAATCTCAGTCTGATGCAGAAGAGGCTCTCGTAGCTATGTATGATGCTGTTGGATGGAATACAGTAGTTGGTTTTCACCCTATTCAATTGGTAGCGGATGTACTTTCTGACGATTCCTTTGCTGGTGGTGCCAGTCGTAATGATGTACCCGTTTATGTAAATATGGACAAGCACCAATCTTTAACTACTGGTGGTGAAATACATGGTTTGTGGAGAAAATACTATACAGGTATCTACAGAGCAAATCTGTATTTAGAAAAAATCGAAGGGATAGCAGAAATTGATCCTGCTTTCAAAACAAGAACTATCGCTGAAGCTAAGTTCTTGAGAGCTTACTACTATTCAGACTTATTGAAGTTATTCGAAAGAGTACCCTTATTAACAGAAACTTTGAAAGCACCATCTGAGTATGCACAGCCTCAAGCTGAGCCTGAAGCTATTATTGCTCAAATTGCTCAGGATTTGGTAGATGCAATCGCAGACCTTCCTACTGAGGTAAGTATGGCAGAAGCAGGTCGTGTTACAAAATGGGCTGCTCAAGGTATATTGGCAAGAACATATTTGTTTGTAAATGGTGTATACGGTACAGAAATGAGTGCTACTGTTAATCAGCAGTATGTATTGAATCAATTGGAAGATATGATTGCAAACAGTGGCCATGATTTGATGGCAAACTATGGAGATAACTTCTTAAGATCTTCTGAGTTTGGTATAGAATCCGTATTTGAAATTTCTTACTCTGACGCTTTCCCATGGTTCGATTGGGGATTCATCCAGGGTGGTGAAGGAAATATGGCTGCACAAATGCAAGGTCCTCGTTTACAAGATCCAGGAATAGAATTATACGAGGCAGGCTGGAGTTTTGGTCCGGTTACTCAAGAATTGTATGATGCTTTTGAAGATGGTGATCCTCGTAGAGCTATTACCATTTTAGAAGAGACGGAATTGAATGGTGGTTTGAATATTGGCTACCAACATACCGGTTTCTTCAATCAAAAATATACAACCAGTAAAGAATACATGGGTGATGGTCAGTTGGAATTGAACTGGGGGAACAACTTACGTGTGGTGCGTTTTTCTGACGTTTTGTTGATGGCTGCTGAATTAGGTAGCCCAAATGCACAAGACTATCTGGATAGAGTAAGAGCCAGAGTAGGTCTTCCTTCTGTTCCGGTTTCTCAGGAAGCTATCCGTCAGGAGCGTAGAGTAGAATTGGCACTAGAAGGTGTTCGTTACCACGATTTAATCAGATATGGATTAGATGTAGCTGATGAAGCCATCAACACAGATGGCGCTAGAGGTCCTGGTTACATAGGTGACGATATCGATTTTGCTTCTAGATTTAATACAGCTAGAAGAGGATTGTTCCCAATACCACAGACAGAGATTGATATTTCTAATGGCTTGTATACACAAAATGCAGGTTACTAAAACTAAAACAACCAACTATAAAAAATCAGAATGATGAAATTCTTAAATAATAAATTATTCTTATTCCTTGCTATAGTTCTTTTGGGCTTAACAGCTTGTGATCCTGAGATCGATGACAAGCCGGCTTTGGCTCCGCCTCCGACAGCAAGTGATGTTACTTTTACCTTCGAATACGACGCTGATAATCCTAATATCGTTTACTTTACCAATACTTCAGAAGGCTTTATCCTTCAATGGGATTTGGGTAATGGTGCCACTGCCG
>JBCBCD010000082.1:0-4163 GCA_038530915.1 Bacteroidota bacterium | reverse complement strand
CACAGTAAAAGGTACTTACCCACTAAGAGGCGATTACACAGTTACTCTAAAAGCTTACACCTCCGGTGGTAGCGCTGAAAGCTCTCAGGTAATCAATATCGCTCAAACTAATCCAGCATTATTAGACATTCCTGAATTCAACTTATTGACGGGCGGTGTGGATGCCTTGGATGGAAAAACTTGGGTGATCGATGGTAACAATGCTGGTCACATGGGTGTAGGACCCATAACTTCTATGGTAGCTGAATGGTGGCAAGCTCCACCTTTAGATAAGGACGGACAAGGTATTTACGATGATGAAATCACTTTCAAGTTGTTGGATTTTGTGTATGAGTTCAAGAACAATGGTGACATATTCGCTCAAGGTTTGAGTGCTCCTGATTTAGGAGGAACAGGTAGTGGAGAAGATCAATTGGTTAATTATGCACCAGGTGATCAGACTTTGAACTGGTCTTTCAATGAAGATGATGAAGGCAGACAATTCTTAACCATCTCTGATGGGGGATTCTTTGGTTTCTACACAGGGGTTTCACGTTACGAAATCTTGGTTCTTGAAGAAAATGAGATGTATGTTCGTTTTGAAGATACAAAAGATCCGGCTAGGGTTTGGTACCATAGGTTGATCCCTAAAGGATTTACTCCACCACCACCACCACCACCAGCGGTAGTAGATGTATTCAAAGTAGACTTTGAAAGTGAAGACACAGAGTTTGGAGTATTTGGTGGTCAAACCTTCCAGGTAATCGACAATCCTGATGCTGCTGGCATCAATACAAGTGCAAGAGTAGGTGAGACCGTACATGGCAATGAAACTTGGGCAGGTGTATCAAAAAACATTGGTTCTACGCTAGATTTTTCTGTAAAGAATGGTTTCAGAATGAAAACATGGTCTCCGGTTTCTGGTATCGTACGTTTCAAATTAGAAAACTCTGCAAATCCTGAACAAGACTTTGTAGAAGTAGATGCTAATATTACACACACTAATGAATGGTCTGAATTGACTTTTGATTTCTCAGGTGCTCAAACAGAATTATATGATCAAATTGCAGTCTTCTTTGATTTTGGCAATTCTGATCCTAATACATTCTACTTTGATGACATCGAGTTTGTACAATTGGGAGCGCCAATTACTGAGTTGAATTTAGACTTTGAAAATGGTGAGCCTGTATTTGATGTATTCGGTGGTCAGGATTTCTCAATCATTGCCAATCCTGATGCATCAGGCTTAAACACAAGTGCCAATGTTGCTCAGTCGATAAAAGGTAATGAAACTTGGGCAGGTCAATTGACTACCTTAGATGGTAAATTAGACTTTTCTCAAAATTCAGCTTTGGCAGTGAAGATCTGGTCTCCTGTCATTGGAACGATGATGTTGAAATTAGAAGACGCAGCTGATGCACAAAATACATTTGTAGAAATTCCACTTACCAACACCAAAACGGAGGAATGGGAAGAGTTGATTTTTAACTTTGAAGGTCAACCTTCAGGCGTATACAACAATGTTGTTTTATTCTTAGACTTCGACAATAGTTCTCAAGGAACTACTTTCTATTTTGATGATATTAGAATGACCAATCCTCCAGTAGAATTCAGTGCCAGTACTTTGACTGGTGATGGTACAAAAGCTTGGAAATTGGCACCTCAGGCTGCTGCATTGGCTGTAGGTCCTGGACCTGGCTCAGCAGAATGGTGGAGCAATGGTGCTGAGGAAGTAGAAGGCGGTAGAGCATGTTGGTTCAATGATGAGTACATCTTCAGCAATGATGGTACTTACTCTTATGATGCGAAAGGTGACATCTTTGCAGAAGCTTATATGGGTGTAGAGTCTGATGGTTGTATTGCTGAAGGAGATATTCCTACAGATGCTGCTGCATGGGCAAGTGGATCTCACACCTTTGAATTTACTCCTGCAAGTGGAGATCAACCAGCTACTATTAGTGTAACAGGTACTGGTGCATTCATTGCATTGCCAAAAGCAATTAATGGTGGAGAGCTAGCTTCTGCACCACCACCAGCAGATGCAACTGTAACATACGAAGTATTGGATTATGTACAATCACCAGAAGGTGAAACCTTAGTGCTAACCATTGATATTAGTGAAGGTCAAGTGGGTGGATCCTATTGGACATTCACACTGACTTCTGTACAATAAGATAAAACCAATTATATTTTTTAGGTGCCATCGCCAGATGGCGCCTAATTTCATATTTAAAACCCGTTAGCTATGACTGCTAAGAGTTTATCACTACTATTTTGTCTTTTATTCATTGGAATTCTGAATGCTCAAGACAACTGTAGAGAGTTGGTTTGGTCTGATGAATTCGATGGTTCTAGTGCACTTCCAAATGCCAGTAATTGGACCTATGATTTAGGCACCGGTGATTCCGGTTGGGGTAACAATGAGGTGCAAGTATACACCAATGAAACAAAGAATGTACGAGTTGAAAATGGTACATTAATCATTGATGCCATTAAAGAAAATAACGGAGTTTGGACTTCCGGAAGAATAAAAACTCAAGGTTTGCAGAGCTTTACTTATGGAAGGATTGAATTTCGTGCAAAACTTCCTTCAGGTTCTGGTACCTGGCCTGCTTTGTGGCTGTTAGGGGATGATATTACAGAAGTAGGGTGGCCTGCTTGTGGTGAAATCGATGTAATGGAGCATGTAGGCAAAGACCCTGGAACCATTCATGGCTCTTTGCATACGCCCTCAAGTTTTGGAAATACTCAGAATACAGGTAAAACAAATATTCAAAATTTCGATAATGAGTACCATGTATATGCAGCAGAATGGACTGCCGATGAGATTCGTTTTTATGTAGATGATGAGTTTTATTACCTCTATGCTCCGCAAAGTAAAAATGATGACAACTGGCCTTTTAATGACAATCATTTCATCATCATGAATATTGCAATGGGTGGTAACTTCGGTAGCGATCCTCAGTACGAAACAGGTAACACCCGTAATGGTGTTGACCCTAATCTTACCAATGCTCGTATGGAAGTAGACTATGTCAGAGTTTACCAAACGGTTGATGAAAATACTGAAGTTGAAATCACAGGAGATACTTTGGTAGCTGCAGGTCAGCAAAGTGTTGTTTACGAAACGGAAGGATTTCAGGGAGCTACTAATTTTGAGTGGTCTGTTCCTGAAGGAGCCAGTATTTCATTTGGACAGGGTACCTCAAGAATTAGAGTCAACTGGGGAGAAATGGTAGGTACTGTTTCTGTAAAAGTAACTGGAAATTGTGCTGAATACTCAGGTAGCCTGGAAGTAAGACAAACTTTAGTTCCAATTGGCGATGTATTGATCTTTGATGATTTTGAAGACGATGACTTCAGTCGTTGGACACCCATACCTGGAGATGGCAACTCTTTTGACTTAGTAGAAGCCAATGGTGAATTGCAAGTAGCTTATAATGTGTCTAGTCCAGCTCGCTCACCTAGATTGAGATTTGACTTAGGCCAACCAGCCAATGTAGTAGGTTTCCAAAAGATGCGAGTAAGAGCTCGTACCCGGAATACCAGCGGAACAGTAAATATGCGTGTCGACTTGTTTGATGCTAATGGTACGACAACAGATGCCTCACCTGTCTTTAATTTAACTCCAATCATTGATGATGGAGAATATCACTATTATGAATGGGATTTTACAGGTGACTGGAATTCAGTTTCAGGAGGCATGGTTGATTCAACCATCATTCAAGGCTTAAACTTATTCATCAACTTTGGCTTTTTTGGTTCTCCGGGAGTTGATACCATTTGGTTTGATGCTATTGAGATGGTCAATCCAAGTTTATTGACCAGTACCAGAGATACTTATTTTGACAATAAAGTATCCATCTATCCAAATCCGGTAAATGATGTATTATGGATAGAAAGAACCAATGAAATTCAAAATGCTGTTTTGCAATTACAGGTACTAAATACCTTAGGACAAGTAGTTAAGCAACAAGTATGGGGCGATAAAGCCTCCAGAGTTTCTATAGATGTAAGTGGCTTGAATGCAGGAAACTATTTCCTTCTAATTAATGAAGGCAAACGTTCAAAAGCATTCAAATTAGTGATTGATTAATACAAGCACTTACTATTTTATTTATCAGCTAAGTTTCATACTTTACACATATGCTAGGGTCCGTCATTGGCGGATCCTTTCTTTCATA
>JBCBCD010000081.1:0-13286 GCA_038530915.1 Bacteroidota bacterium | reverse complement strand
GCACCTAAGGCAAAAGGTGCAATCAAGCCATTTGTAAAAATAGCAGCACCCAGAAAATACATTACAGCTCCGGCAAAGCCGGATAAAAGATAAATGGGTAGAATCTTCTGATTGCCAATAAAATCGCCAACAATTCTACCAAACCAGTACAAAAAGAGCATATTCCAAAGTATGTGCCAGAAGCCTTCATGTAAAAACATGTGCGTAATGATTGTCCATGGATGGGTTAATACATACCATCCACTGCTAGACATACTGAAGAAATGAATAAATGCATTGTATGCTTTTTGATAGGATGAACCCGGGTAAAAAGTACCTGGATCAGGAGAGCTAAACTGGAATGCCAGGAAAAAAGCCAGATTTACCAGGTTAACCAATATAAATACAACAACATTGACGACGATCAAGCGACGCACCATGTTGCCCATTTTAAATCTTTGTATTTCTTCTTCTAATAATGACCTTAACATCTTTGTCTAATTTTTATCTTCATTAAGTACCTCTGTGGAATCAAGAAGGTCGGAAATTATCGAATCTCGATCCAAATTTACGCCAGTACAAAATTAACAAGATTCCCGTTAATGCGCCGCCCAAATGTGCAAAGTGTGCGATGTTATCCCAAGAGAAATTGTTAACACCAAAGTAAAGTTCACCCAACATCAAAAGAGGAATGAAATATTTAGCTTTGATAGGTATTGGCAAAAAGATCAACATCAATTCTACATTAGGAAAATACCAGCCAAATGCCAATAATAATCCAAATATAGCTCCTGATGCTCCTACGATAGGAATGTCCATCTTAAAGTCCACATATTGATCCATCAAAGAAACTGCGTCTCTAACAACAATTTGAGTAGGTTCTGCTGAAAGATTAGCAAACTCTTCAACAACCGATTGGTATTCAGGGTTTAGAGAATTAAGAGGTACTTGCTTGAAAAAACTCCAATAAGTATCGTAAGAAGGATTTTGTTTAAATACTTCAATCGCTGTCTGCAAACCATTGATTTCATAATAGGTATAGCCCATATGAATAATAGCTGCACCAAAGGCACAAACAAAATAATAAAAGAGAAATTTCTTTGGGCCCCATAAGGTTTCTAAGGCACTTCCAAACATAACCAAGGCAAACATATTGAAGAAAATATGCATAAAATTGGCATGCATAAAAAAGTGTGTCACCAACTGCAAGGGCAAAAACCTTTCAGACTGAGGATAATATAAAGCCAAGATATTGGCTCCAAATATCTGATCAGCAATGAAAACGATGATATTGATGAAGAGCAAGTGCTTTACAACCTCCGTAAACCGCATTGTTCTATCTTTTGTAATAAAGCAAAATCATTTGCTCTACTTAATTTAATTAAGAAATTTAAATCCTCTTAGTAAGAAGCCGAAGAAACCTATTGAAAAGTCATCCGTCGTTTAGAAGTTTAGATTTGCAGGTGTTTATTTTTTTACTTAAGCATATGAAAAAATAATCTTTAAGCCTCAGCTAAATAGTAGGTTAAATGTAAACTTCTCAACACCTAAACTTCTAAACCCATTAAATAAGGTGTTCAATTACTTACTGTGTGATTATTCAACAAGCGTACACCTCAAAAAGTTAGCACTTGTGAGCATGAACATAATCAATATTCGACAAAATGATTTATTTGAAAGAAAAAAGTTAGCAAATAGCCAAAAAAGGTAATTAATTTGTTTGTGGTTGTGACCACTAACAAATTAATTATCTTTCAAATAAGGTTTGCAAATCATCCAGATAATATTCTATCACAACAGTTTTTCCGGACGGACTTTTGGTGGGATTTTCACAGTAGAACAACTGATCAATCAACTCTTTCATCTCAGCCTGAGATAGTTTAGTACCTCTCTTGACAGCAGCACTTTTAGCCATAGCTCGGGCAAGGTTTTCATGAGTACCTAAGTTGAGGTTGATATTGAGCTTATATTGCTCTAAAAGTCTTTCTATCAGTCTTACTTCTCCACCTTTACCAGCGACATCAGCAGGGACACCATTAATAGCATAGGTACCTCCACCAAGTGATTGTATGTCAAATCCAAGGGCAAACAGGTCTTCCATTATCTCAGTCAAGACTCCTTCATCAGCTGGGCTGAGTTCTAAAGTTTGAGGAAAAAACTGTTTCTGAGAAGCTGGTTTTTGTTGCTTCAACTGTTCCAAATATTGTTCGTACAAAATACGCTCATGGGCATTTTGCTGATCGATGAGCATAAAACCTGACTTAATTTGAGTGACGATATAGGTGCCGTGTATTTGATAAAGCTCACGGTTTTGTTGGACGGCCTGATCCTTTATAGAAGTTTCCGATTCTATTACCTCTGAATTGAAGGAACTCTCAATAGTAAAAGAAGATTCTGTTTCTCCGGATTCGGCTTCAACGGGATCTCCTTTCTCAGGAATTGCCTGTAGATCAGCATACAGCTTTTCCCAATTTTCTAAATTAGCACTTTCTCGCTTGTTGTCATCTGATGGACCAAAACTAGATGGGAAGGACTCTGCGCCGGATACTCTGTTGGGACCAGAAGAAGTAGCGCCTGTATTTCCCATACTTGCATAACCTGCATCACGCATGGTTCTCGGGCCTATGCCTAAATTTGTATCCGAATCGAAATCAAATTCCGGATTGATTTGCCCTAAAGCGTGCCTAACGGCTACCTTGAGGTAATTGTAAACCTGGCGCTCATCTCCAAATTTGATCTCCTGCTTGGTAGGATGCACATTGATGTCTATCATCTTAGGCTTAATATCAAGAAAAACCACATACATTGGATAAGTATCAGTCGGTAGTAAACCTTCGTAGGCACTCATCAATGCATGGTTGAGATAAGCACTTTTTACAAACCTCTTGTTGACAAAAAAATATTGATCTCCTCTTGTTTTTTTAGCAAATTCAGGCTTTCCAATATAACCTCCTACTTTCACTTCATCAGTTTCTTCAGAAACTTGCACCAACCTTTGATTACTTTTATTTCCGAGAATACCTACCACTCTTTGTTTTAGTCCGGTTGCCGGCAGGTGATAGATTTCAGAATTGTTGTGGTGTAAGCTAAAGAATACATCTTCATTTGCCAAAGCCACTCGCTGAAACTCATCTAAAATGTGTTTCATTTCTACTGAAGGAGACTTCAGAAACTTTCTTCTAGCCGGTAGATTAAAAAAGATATTCTTTACCGCTATACTTGTTCCTGCCGGAGCCTGACAAGCTTCCTGTGTTTTTATTTCAGATCCTTCAATAATAATTTTTGTGCCGACTTCATCCAATTTCCGTTTCGTCTTCATTTCTACCTGAGCCACTGCGGAAATAGAGGCCAATGCTTCCCCACGAAAACCCATCGTTCTGATGGCAAAGAGATCTTCTGCTTTTCTAATTTTAGAAGTTGCATGACGCTCAAAAGACATTCGAGCATCTATGTCGGACATACCACAACCATTATCAATCACCTGGATGAGTGAATTGCCGGAATCTTTGATGATGACTCTTACTTCTGTACTACCAGCATCAATTGCATTTTCCATCAGTTCTTTTACTACAGAAGAGGGACGTTGCACCACTTCTCCTGCAGCAATTTGATTGGCAATATTATCGGGAAGTAGCTGAATAATATCAGCCATAAATGTTTTTTTCGTTGATTAATAATCGAAATAAAATCGACTGTGTAATATGAGCAATTAAGTGGCGGAATCAAAAGAAAAATACATTTGATTCGTTCTACTTGTTCTTCTACAAATTTAGCTATTAATTCAACTTAAAACAAACACAACAGGGTTCATTATTCGATAAAATCAACAATTTGTGGCATGTACTCTCTCATCATCATAACCGTAATTAGCAACAAAATGAGGATCACACCAAATAACATTAAGTTGGAGCGCATTACCTGCCCTTTTCTTCCCCTTCCATCCGACTTATAGCTTTTTCTGAAACTACCTGCTATCCTTGCTTTACTTGCATCTACACCTGATTCTTTCAATTTTTCCAACCTACTCATTCGTTCTTCGCGTTCCTCTTTTTCACGATCCCAGTACCTGGGCTTATAATCAAATCGCTGATGTTTAGGTACTTTAAAAAATTTTAATAATGCCATTTTTATTGAAATTTTATATTATGTCTTATAATAACAAAGCTTAGGTGTTTAGAGATTTTAGCTGTTTATTATTTACGTCCTTCTGCCTGCGACAAAGTGAATGTCAAAAGGGAAGTTACTTTAGATCTAAGTGAAAAAATTTTAAATACCTAAACTTCTAAACCATTCGGTATTTTATAATGCATTATTTCCATGACTTTTTAAACTCCACATGAGCTTAGGGGTTTCCATGAATATAAACACTTTAACACGCCTGTTACAATCTTGTACAACTTTTTAGATGCAATAAAGTCTAATCTTGTTGTACAGCTTGTCAGTAGCTTGTAATTTTGTAATTTAAAAACGCTTACAACAGCATAAAATGAGTGACTTTATCAAGCACGAATGTGGCATAGCTTTAATTCGTCTATTAAAACCAGTAGATTATTACTACGAAAAATACGGAGATCCTTTATATGGTTTAACCAAACTGCAACTGTTGATGCAGAAACAACGCAATAGAGGACAGGATGGTGCAGGTATGGCTACTATTAAGTTGAATCCAAAACCAGGCACCAGGTACATTAGTAGAAAGAGAAGTAATGCTCCTACTTATCTAGACGATTTATTTGGCAAGATTCAAGATCATTTCAAAGATCTACCGGCAGACAAAGCTTCTGATCCTTTGTGGTTGAAAAACAATAGACCTTATACAGGAGAATTGATCCTGGGGCACCTTCGTTATGGTACACATGGAGATAATACCATTGAAACCTGCCATCCTTTCTTGAGGCAAAACAACTGGATTTCAAGAAACCTCATTTTAGCTGGCAACTTCAACATGACCAATGTGGATGAGTTGTTCAATGAGTTAGTTGTACTAGGTCAACACCCTAAAGAAAAATCTGATACAGTAACCGTATTAGAAAAGCTAGGTCACTTTTTAGATGATGAAGTACATAGGCTACATACCTGGCACAAACCAGATGGCCATACCAATCGGGAAATCAATGATTTGATCTTTAAAAACCTCGATGTGCATCGCATGTTGAAGAGAGCCAGTAAAGACTTTGATGGGGGCTATGTCATGGCTGGGTTGATTGGTCATGGTGATGCTTTTGTGATGCGTGATCCTTCCGGCATAAGACCTGCCTTTTATTATCAAGATGATGAAGTCGTAGTCGTTACATCTGAGAGACCAGCCATTCAAACTGCTTTTAATGTCCATTTTAGCAAAGTAAAAGAAGTGAAGCCAGGGCATGCTTTAGTAGTGAAAATGGATGGAAGAGTTTCTGAAAAACCATTTATCGAACCAAGAGAACGAAAAGCCTGCTCTTTTGAGCGCATCTATTTCTCTCGTGGCACCGATAAAGACATCTACCTGGAAAGAAAAAAACTGGGTCAGCAACTAACGGACTCAGTTTTAGAAGCTATTGAGTACGATTTTGACAATACTGTTTTTTCTTTTGTTCCCAATACAGCGGAATCCTCCTTTCTAGGCCTTATGGAAGGAATCCACTCAAGGCTAAACGAAATAAAACACAAGCGCATTCTTGAACTAGGTGACGATCTGACTCCCGAATCGCTTGAGAAAATACTAAAGCTACATCCAAGGGTCGAAAAGATCGTTGTAAAAGATGCCAAGCAACGTACATTTATTGCAGATACCACCTCTCGAGGTAAATTGGTGTCTTATGTATATGATGTTACCTATGGTGTAGTACAAAACTACACCGATAACCTTGTATTAATCGATGATTCCATAGTCCGTGGTACTACGCTAAAAAGCAGCATCCTACAGATTGTATCAAGGTTAAAACCCAAAAAAGTAATTATTGTATCTTCTGCTCCTCAAATTAGGTTTCCAGATTGCTACGGTATTGATATGTCAAAAATGAAAGACTTTGTAGCATTTAGAGCACTGGTAGCACTATTAGAAGACCACAATAAGGAATATCTTTTGGAAGAAGCTTATGAGCGTTGTAAAGCTCAAGAGGATTTACCTAAAGAGATGATCAGCAATCAGGTTCAATCTTTATACGATGAGTTTAGTTATGAGGAAGTATCTCAAAAAATATCTGAAATCATCAGACCTGAGGGTATAGAACCTGAAGTACAAGTCATTTATCAAACCATTGATGGATTAAGAGCAGCTTGTCCTAATAATGATGGGGACTGGTACTTTTCTGGTGATTATCCTACTCCGGGGGGTAATAAGGTAGTCAATAAAGCATATATTAATTATATTGAAAATCAGGATGTGAGGGCGTATTAATAATTTCCTGATATAAGTTTAACGGTGCTGTCAGCGCCGCTAAACTTATATCAGCCACAATGATTGATCTACAGTTATGAAATCTTACTTTTTGATTATGATTTTGTCTTTAAGTGCTTGGGGAATAGAGACTCCTTATTCTCCTGAGTATTCTGAAGAAGACTATACAAAAATTGGCAATTATACTCGAACCTGGAAAGTCTTGAATATGGGTGTATTTAAGGTTTTTGAGTGTAGCTTCTACGTAAAAAATCCAACACAGCTTCTACGTGAATTTGAGCAATCTGGCAAAACCTATAATCAAAAAAAACGCCTTGATCAAATTGCTCACTTTATCACTGATCCGGCCAATGGATACGACATAAAATTTGAGTTCAGTCCCTTGCAAAATTATAAGGCATATGGTCGGGAGAAAAAAGGGCTGCAAGGTACTTTAAAAAGAATTGGTTATGAGGTAGATGACAAATGGAATGTACTTACTGATAAGTCACACGAAAAAGATGTACACCGATATGTAGATTTCATGATAGGCCGAACTAAAGATAAAAGCGATGTTTACAAAAATCGCAAGAAGGGAGATAGATATGTATTTCATCTTCATGGTTATGAAACAGTAAAAATATCGTATTATCCCGCTGAAAAAAATGCCAAGGCACAACATACATCTGTTTCATTTGATGATTATAAGGTTTTACGAGGAGTAATGCTCAATTTTTTAACCAATACCTATTGCCATGAAGAGGTTAAAGGCCAAATGCCTAATGCCTTGATGGATGGCTTGTTGAAATAAAAATTAGTATTCCTACTAATAAGACCAGCATACTCAAAAGAGCTGCTTGCCAAAGTCCCCAGTAAAAGGTAGAATACAAGAAGAAGACATAAATAATTACAAATACCGCAATAAGTGTGTACCCTATTCCATCAAGTTGCAATACACTTTTTCTTTTTTGTAAAAAAAGTCTAAATAGGTAAGTAGTAAGGCCAACCACTCCCATCCATCCTAAGAAATTTAAGATCGGCACTCCAAAAAGCATTCCACCCCCAGGCCAATACCAATTTTTTTCAAATTGCTGAATAGGATCTATTAACAAATCCATCGATAAAGCCCACAGTCCGTCCAGTATACTTTTCAAGGCAAGGGAGGCTTTTCTTTTTATTTGAAAAAAAAGAAATTCGGTGGCCATAAAACACAGAAAGATAAGAAATGGCCAGGCTAACCAAACGACTATTGGGATCACACCAATCTTAGGACCTAATTGACTGGAAAAAATATGCCCGTCGAAAGGAAATAGAGTCAAGCTTATCCATTCACAGGTAGCAGCGATCAGCAGTGAAATAATAAATAGAAATATTGAATGGATAGCATTCAATGTTTTTATTCCGATTAAAATAATTAGAAGAATAAGCAGATAGGAAGGAAGCAAAAGTACCCATGAGTAATGCTGCCAAGCATTACAACACAGATTGGTCACGAAGGAGGAGATGCCAACTATTCCCCACAATACGCACAACCTATTAATTATTTTGGCTAGACTTTGTGAATGTCTATTCTCCAGAATACTTCAAATAAACCCCATCAATTGCTTCTGCTAGATTGCGGTCATGCTCAGTTATCGTATTTCCGGCATCATGTGTAGTCAGGCTAATGTGAACCTGATTGTACACATTAGACCACTCTGGATGGTGGCCCAACCTTTCAGCATGAAATGCTATCTGCGTCATGAAAGCAAACGCCTCAGTAAAATCTTTGAATTTAAATGAAGCCTTTAATTTATTGTCTTCTTCTACCCACATGGAAAATATTTTTATTGTTTTTATTAATCTGAATTTAAGGGATAAAACAGATGGCGGCTGGCAGTCGCCATCTGTTTTATCCCTTAAACTTGCATAATAATTCAATTCTGAGCTTGATCGCAGCTTAATTTTATTAAAATAAATCCTCGATAGAGTTAGAACTGATACTTCCTCTTCTTCGATCGTGATCGAATCCCCAGTTGAAAGTATTCAACCTACTCATTCCTAAACGCAGCAAGTCAATACTGGCCTGAACATCTGCTTTATTCACCATTTCAATGGTTTGGTGCATGTTTCTTAAAGGAATGGAAATGGCCCCCGTAATCGCTCCTTTCTTGCCATATCGCTGTATGCCTGCTGTATCTGTACCACCAGCCGGAAGGATCTCTTTTTGGTATTGCACTCCATTATCTTCAGCCATTTTCTGCAGGTAGTTCACCATTCTGTAATCAGAAATGACTGATCCATCCATCACCTTTATGGCAGTACCTTTCCCTAAGCGGGTAATCATTTCATGTGATTGTGCTCCCGGTACATCGTAAGCAATGGTAACATCCAAACCAAAACCAAAATCCGGGTCAACAAGGTGTGCAGCCGAAATAGCACCTCTTAATCCAACTTCTTCTTGTACCGTAAAGACACCATATATATCAAATGGTACAGTGGCATCTTTTAAAGCCCTTAATGCTTCAATTAAAATAAAAACGGAAACTCTGTTATCAAGAGATTTACTATTGACACAATCACCCATCTCTATCATTGATCTTTCGCGAGTAATGGGATCACCAATCTGAACATATTTCTCCACTTCAGCCTTATTTAGGCCCAAATCAATAAAATACTCACTGATAGGAACTACTTTAGAACGCTCTTCAGCTTTCATGATGTGAATAGGCTTGGTTCCCATCACCCCAATAATATCTTTGCTACCATGCACAATGACTCTCTGAGAAGTCAAGGTTTTAGGATCAAAACCGCCAAGTGTATGGAATCGAATAAAGCCATCGTCATCAATATGTGTCACAATGAAGCCAATTTCATCCATGTGTGCAGCGACCATAACACGCTTGGGTTCTTGTCCTTTTTTTACTGCTATGACATTGCCCATATTGTCGATACTCAATTCATCAACAAGAGGCTTGACTTCACGAATAACTACTTCTCTGATTCTTTGTTCGAAACCGGAGGTTCCTGGAGTTTCACAAATTTCTTTCAGCAAATTTATGTTCAACATATGTTCTTTATTATGCTTTAGTACATTGGACCGAAGTCAAAAAATTGTATCGTAATCTAAAAATAGTTGGTTTTCACCAAAAAGAACTGCAAATATATTAATGAGTCTAGTATCTTTCTTTTTTATTTGTGCAATAACGCAAATTGAACTGTAAGCAGTATGTCATTAATTAAAAAGCTGGCAGGTGAAACAGCGATTTATGGAGTTAGTAGTATTTTGAGTCGCCTGTTACACTGGGTTATTCTTACCCCTTATTTGACAAGTTACTTCTATGAAGGAGAGTATGGAATCATTACTATACTCTACATTTACAATGCTTATCTATTGATATTGCTTGTATTCCGTCAGGAAACTGCTCTTTTTAGGTTTGGAAGTCAAAAGAACCTCCTCGAAATCAGTTTTCGGAAAACGTCTATTATTGTCCTCCTACTTACTTTAGTCAGTTGCACATTTCTTTTCATAGCTACGCCCTTAATAGCAACATTAATAGAAGGTCCAGCTTTATACATCAGGTGGATAATTGTAATTATACTTTTTGATGCCTTATCCGCAGTTCCTTTTGCCAGATTAAGACTGGAAAATCGCCCCATCCGATTTGCTGCCTTAAAAGTAGTCGGTATCCTTACCAATATCGGATTCATTTTCTTCTTTCTGGAACTCTGTCCATATCTAATTTCTCAATATGATTGGACGTTTCTAGAAACTATTTATAACAAAGAATATAGTGTAGGATACGTTTTTCTTTCTAATTTATTAGCTAGTGGCCTGGTTTTCTTATTGTTAACCCCCATGTATTGGCAAACAATCAACAGCAGAAAGTTTAAACAAGAAGAAATTCTTGACCAAGAATTTGCAATAGAACAACAAATTCCTTCAGAAAAAGCAACTCGGCTCAGCTACAAACAATTGATTGTTTATGCCTTTCCTTTAGTAATCGCCGCATTTGCAGGAACACTCAATCAATTTTTTGGAACCAATATTCTAAAATGGATAGGAGGAGAAACCGAAGAAATAGGTTGGGAATTAGCTGGTTCTTATGGAGCAATTGCCAAACTGGCTGTCATTATGAACTTATTTACTCAGGCCTTCAATTATGCTGCAGAGCCTTTTTTCTTCAGAAATAACGACCGCAGCAATTCTGATAGCATTTATGCCAATTTAGGATTCATGTATACACTGGTCGCTTGTACGGCATTCGTTGGTGTAATGGCCTATCTGGATGTAGTCCAACTTTTGATCGATAATAAGTTTAGAGACAACCTGGAGATAGTTCCGATCCTACTACTAGCTTATTTATTTCTGGGTTTATTCTACAACTTTTCGGCCTGGTACAAGCTGGAAGATAAAACACGATACGGTGGCTATATTGCAATAGGAGGTACCGTTATTACTGTTGCAGTTAACTTCACCTTGGTGCCTCTGATAGGAATCATTGCCCCCGCAATAACGGCCTTACTTTGTTATTTCTTCATGACTTCTAGTAGTTATATATTGGGGCGTCGTTATCGGCCTATTCCTTATCCAATAGGTAAAATGGGGTTTTATATTTTAGCTTCAATAGCAGCGGTAGGTCTGATTCTCGTTTCTAAAAGTCTCAATGCAGATAACTTGTTTATCCGTCTGACCATCAATACAATTGTGCTATTTGTGTTTTTAGGGCTTGTTTTTGTCCTGGAAAAAAAGAAAATCATTCAAATTCTTAAAGGTATTGATTGATGAAAAGCTCGATCGATCTAATTCTAAAAAAAATACATGCACTTCAACAGCATCAAGATGATCAATACTATTGCAAAGGGATGTTTCCATCCCAGCGGTATAACCCATTTTGGAAATATAAAAGAGCTGATGAAAACAGTTATTTCAGTGCAATTATTAGTTTCACACTCCAAGAAATCAAATATTACTTAAGTATTTCTGATCAATTGATAGTAGATAACATCTGTAAAAACATTCACACCAACTTTGATCGTTATCGCTCCCCTTCAACTCCGCATGCCTATAACTTTTATCAAACCCACCCCAAGAAACATTACCCCAATGGTTATTTCTTCTCGCGCTTCAATCATTTTGCCCTGGCAGATGATGCCGACTCCAGTGTAATGATCAATTTGGCCAAAGGCATTGACCGCACTGCAGCGGTAACTTTGCACGATACTATTGCATCTTTCGCCAATGGGAATAGAAAATGGAGTCAAAAACTACCTGATCCTTATCAAAAACTTAGCGTATATGGCATTTGGTTGGGCACAGGAGTCATGCCCATAGAAGTAGATTTTTGTGTGGTTTGCAACATTCTGCTTTTCGTTTTTCACCACCTCCTTGAATTAAAAAAAGAAGATCTAGATTCTCTCAAATATATTCTTGTAAGCTTAGAAACAAAAGACTTTCATCAAAAGCCATTTAAAGTTGGCCCCATCTATCCATCTCCTTTTGTGATGTTGTATCATGCTGCTCGTTTGTATGAAATATTACCAGAGGAATGGAAAAAGAAAATGTTTGACCCAATTAGCAAAGCAATTGAATCAGTTGAAAACAAGCACCAATCTTTAATTGACCAAATTTTACTTGAAACCTCAAAACACAAAATAGGTCAATCTGCTAAAGCCATTCAATGGGATTTATTACAGCTGGAAAAAGAAAGTCGTCGTTTTTCCTTTTTCATTGCGCCTATGTTGAGTGGTACCAACTATCCATTATTTAACAAACTGATGCCTTTTAAATTATTTCAAATTTTCTCTAGTTGTGAAGCCTACTATCTATGCCTGGTATTGGAACATTTACTTCTTTCGAATAAAAATTCCTAGTTATTTAATCTCGACAGAAATGTTATTTTTGATGTAAAACAAGGACAAAACGAAAACATGAAAGCAATAATCTTTGATTTCGACGGTACTATTGCTGATTCTTTGCTAATTGGATTGGAGGGAGTGAATATGTTGGCTGATAAATACAACTATAAACCCTTAAATGATACTGATTACCTCAGATCCAAAGGAATGAGACGAATTGTAAAAGAAGATTTACAACTCAAATGGTATCAGTTGCCTTTGTATGTCAGATCCCTCAAGAAAATCCTTATGCCAAAACTCAACGAACTTCAAGCTTACGATGGCATGCCTGACATGATTACATCCTTAAGAGATCAGCAATTAACGCTTTTCATCTTAACCTCAAACATCCAAAAAGCAGTGGACCACATCATCAGCAAATACAACCTCAATTTTTTTGAAAGAACGTATACCAGTATCCCTAGCTTTAGAAAACACATTGCCATCAAAAAATTCTTAAACAAATACAATTATAACTCTAACGAAGTCATCTATGTAGGTGATGAAGTTCGTGATGTGGAAGCTTGTAAAAAAGCGGGAATACCTGTAATAGCAGTAACCTGGGGTATGAATGACCGCAATGCATTACAAGAAGCTTCTCCTAACTACATCGTTGAAAGTCCGGCAGAGTTGAAGCAATTACTCAATGATATTTCGGTAGCATAACTAGGGATTCCCCCAACCTCCTCCACCTGGAGTTTTGACAATTATTTTGTCGCCTGATGCTACTTGGGTATGATCTATTCCCTTAAGCGGAATGATAATACCGTCTGTTTTTTCTAAATATTGCTCACCAATAGTGCCTTCTCCTCCTCCTTCCATACCATAAGGTGGGACAATTCGATGTTGAGATAGAATGGTTAACTCCAATGGTTCTAAAAACTCAATTTCTCGGATAATGCCATCGCCACCTTTCCATTTACCATCGCCACCTGAGTGCTTCCTTACTTCAAATCGATTGAGCCTTACCGGAAAACGAAACTCTAAATCCTCTGGGTCAGTAATACGCGTATTCGTCATGTGTTGATGTACTGCAGAGCGGCCATCAAATCCTAGTCCTGCTCCTGTACCC
>JBCBCD010000080.1:251-13363 GCA_038530915.1 Bacteroidota bacterium | reverse complement strand
ATTCTTGTACCAATAGTTCATCTAGACTAGCTATTTCAAGTACTTCTTCCAGATATGCCTGACGACAAGCTTCCTCCCACAATTCTCTTCTGATGTCGGTTGAAAGCAATTCACAATTGTCCCAGCTTCCTTCATCTACATCATCGACACATACTCTACCAATGCCATCTCCACCGATAGAAACATTCAATTCATCGTCTACAACAGGAACTGGCTCTGTTAAATCTTTTACAGAAAATACAAACTCGCCTTCTGCATTAATCCCACATTCATTGGTTACAAAATATTGGATTTTATAATCTCCTATTGGCAGGTCAGTTGCGATATAGTTGTCACCACTTTGAGTGATAGTAGTTGAAACTAATACTTCTATGTTATTTCCGGTCAAAATACCAAAGCCATCTGTTTCAGGAATAATTTGATACAATTTAATGGTGTAATCAAAGTTTCCACCTTTACATCCAGATACATTGGGAGGAAGAACTGTTAAGGTCGCTGTACAGTCAAATGCACCTGTTGAAACTTCATCAGCTTGCATGCCATTAGCACTTACTGTAGGCTCTCCAAAGTAACCAACTTTAATCAGTTGCTCACCTATTTCTGTCAAATTGAATGGTTCTTCTTCACACCAATTCAATACACTCCATTTTCTTATGATTTTCTTGCCATCACATTCAATTGGTAATTCTGTATCTTCATATCCCACAGCTAGATTGCACAAAGTAGCAGTTGTAGATCCCTGGAAGAAACGATCATCCAATTCTTCTCTTAATCGATTGCCCTCTTCATCAATACAGTAACTGTACCAATAAGGATTCCCTGATTTAGTCAAGAAGTTGTCTGCCCCTGCATCAGGATAAGTGCAAAGATCAATAGAATCATCGACTGTCACTTCATCAAAGAAGAGCTCGATTTGTTCTGCAATAAATCTTACAATGAAAGTTTCAGTATTTCCTTTTTCATCCGTCACTCTGATGGTACGCTGAATCATTGGACGATTGGCTATATCCTCTGCACAAATGTCGCCGTCCATCAGTACATCATTAATGGTGAAATCTAAATGACAATATTGTGTACAATTGTCATAAATTTCATTCACAAAGAACGCATCTTGATTTTCTAAAATATCCCAGGATTTCCCAGCAAAGTAGCAGCTATCCATTCCATTAATGTCAGTGCCTTTCTTCAATTGCATATCTGCTACTGAATATTTTAAGATGGAATCAATATCTGTACAAGTAATGGTTGCGATGTAAGGCTCCTCTGTTTCATCATATTTTGGAGCATATTTGTCTTCACCAGTGATGTATCCCCAACAGACGAAATCGGCCTCTCCTTCAGCTGTTCCCAAATACACTTCGTATTTGAACTTTCCACAATCAATTATTTCGTCTTTAGATTTCATTCCCATTCCATAGTCCACTATCACTGTAAATAGGTCATTGCAAATGTTATCGCCATCCAAGACCATATCAGCCGTAACTTCTGCTGTACATGCTTCGCCCAGTGTAACAAAAACATCATCATTGCAAGCTAAATCTTCTACGTTTGGATCAGGAGCAGCTTCAACTGTAATGGTTGTAGTAGCTGAAAAACGACCACCTTTTGATTTTTCATAAGAGAAAGTAATAGAATGATTCCCCATAGGTACATCCTCGAAGTCAAACTCTACATTGAAGGAATAATCATTGATATTGGTTGCTGTTTTGCTTACTAAAGCATTAACTAAGGCAGCATCACCACTTATTTCTACTTCATCTGCATCTGCCAGGGAAGTTTCACATTTTTCCGTAATCAAAATGCTGTATAAAAAGTCAGTATCGTCTTCACAAGGCTGAATATAGTAAGTTTCAGCAGCTGCATCTATAATAGTAGGTAATTCTACTAATAATGTAATCGACTGATTGATATCAGTAGTGGTACATTGATTGTCACCACCGATGTTTTCTGTGATAGATTTTAAGGTATAGGTATTTAAGCCCAATTCATACTCATCCATATCGATGGTATAAGTATCATTAGCGTCTGCTAATGGAATTGGATTTCCTCCATTAATGGTTATTGTATTGCCATCTTCATCCTCTGCTTCTACAACGATTTCAACCGGATATCTCCCAACTGTAAGATTCAGCATCAACTCTGCTGTTTCCATATCGCAAATCCTATCGTCATCAAAGGAGATTTCTCCTTCCGGCAATGGTAATACTATGACACTAATTTCGTCTACATCAAAGCAAGTTTCTCCATTAACAGTTACTTCTGCTCTTACCCAGAAACTGTTGTTGGAAGGTGAAACCGTTTGAGTTGTTTGATTGGCTAATAAACCTGTAGCCCCACCAGCCAGCGCATTGGCTTCTGAATCATAAATTTGTATGGTTGGTGTTTCAGTATTAATAGGTGTGTAATCTACTGTATAATGATCTGCCAGTGTAATGACATCCCCATCGCATCTAGTTATTTCATCAGCAATAACGGTTGGGATATCAATGATCGTAACTTCAACATCGTCAGATGAGAGTGGACATACTCCATTGCTTATCGACCACCTTAAAGTATATGTCACTCCTCCGGTACCTGAAAAAGTAGTAGTAGGATCCGTTTCATCATCAAAAACTCCATTTCCATCTCCTAATATTTCTGACCATGCTCCTGTTTCCTGAAAGCCTGAAGCTGCGTTAGCCGCTAAAGTGATATTGTTGTTACAAGTGTTTTGATTGGCCCCTGCCGCTGCAGTAGTGGGATTGTCAAAAAATGTAATTTCAACTTCATCTGTACTTTCGGTACATACGCCATTACTGATCGTCCATGTTAGTGTATAGGTTTGACCAAAGTTGCCAGAGAAAGCAGAAGTAGGATTAGCAGGACTAGAAATAACTCCGCCACCATCGGCTACACCGGTAATCATCCACATTCCTGTACCTACTGTTGGTGTATTTGCAAGTAAGAATGTACTTCCTCCACAAACGTTTTGATTGTTTCCTGCATTAGCAATTGTTGGATCTTCTTGTAGGTCTATGGTTATCTGAGCAGTAGTTTCACAATCTCCCTGGAAGATTCTCCATTGTAAAGTGTAAGTTACACCACGAGTTCCCGTAAAAGTAGAAGTAGGATCACTCGAAGTCATGGTACCAGGTGTATTTCCAAAATAGCCATTGCCATCTCCACTTATGATGGTCCATTCACCAGTTGCGGTCCCTGGATTGCTTCCATCGAGAGTTGCCATATCTCCACAAATATATTGATCACTAGCTATAGCAACAGGAATGCCTAGTCTGCTTGCACAACCTAAGTTTTCGTAAGCTCCTATGTCAATAATGGCTTCTATGATTCTCATATTTCCATCGAGATCAGTTGGAATATCTGCAATGGTTTCGGTGCCAAAGAAAAGTCCATCCAAGTCGATGGTATTGTCTCCCATATTGATCCCCGTTGATGCTTCTTGTAACCTAAAATCTCCACTAGCAGTCGGAGCAGCTGAGGGAAGAATACCACTTACGAATAGTGGATCAACATCTTTATTTCCCCCATCATCAACAGCCCCATCACTTGCAAAACCTGCATCCCAGCTGGAACTTCCTCCGGAATTGGCTACGATACTATTTTTAAACCTAGGAGAAGCGGCAAAAGTCCTCATAGTAGCACTAATCGTGTTTGTGACACCTGCTGCTTCATTGTTCCAAAAAATTGTGTTGGAAAAGTTACCTTCGGAATTATCATTTTCCATTCCACCACCATTTAAGCCAGCAGAGTTACCACTTACCACGCAATTGGTCATATAGGTAGTTCCATCAGTACTCTCCAATCCCCCTCCTGTTTGTGCCGCTTTATTACCGGTAATGAGTGTATTAATTAATTGAACTCTAGCATCAAAGCTAATTATCCCACCACCATCACCAATAACTTCATTGCCACTGATGATACTGTTGATTATTCTTAATCTCGTGAAGTTTGGTGATGCATTGTACATCCCACCTCCAGCACTGGCTGTATTGTCAGAAATGTTTACTCTATCAAATATTGGAGTGCCACCATCATTATATACTCCGCCACCAAATTGGGCAACATTACCCAAAATCTTCACATTGGATATTGTTGGTGATGCTTCTTCTATATTGTACATTCCTCCTCCTCTTTGCTGCTCATCCACTGAAGTGAAAGTCTCCCCTTTACCAGCAGTGATGGTAAATCCATCCAATATAGTGGTATTGGTAATGCTATTCCCAGAAGAAGTAACTACAGTGTATGCATTGTTTTCATTATCAGTTAAGGCTGAAAGATTTGTGACAACAGGCGTTTGTGAGTCATTTTGATCTATATCACCACTTAAAACGGTTAGATTGCTTTCAAAATCTCTTTCTGAAAGCATACTCTCCGTTCCATCAAATCCACCATAAACTGCCACATCAGAGCACAATTCAAAGGTGCTGTTTCTGTCATTATCGATTTGTCCTAAGCCTTCATCCGGGTAATACGTGCCTTGTGCCACCCAGATCTCTGTAATTGTGGAACAAAAGCAGGCTTGTATCAATGCATCCTGAAGCTTATTGTATGCCGTTCCCCAAGTCAATCCATCTCCAGGAGTACCATTGGCTTGATTGACATACAATCTTGCATTAGGGCCGGAAGGACAAGCTAAACCTGGCTGCTCATAAGCACCAATGTCAATGGTAGTTTCCTGAATTCGTGTATTGCCATCTATATCAGTAGGAATGTCCGAAATGAGTTCAGTGCCTGAAAGCGTCCCATCTAAATCAATGGTATTGTCTCCCATATTGATGGCTGAAGAAAAGTTGAAAACCTGAAAATCACCGGCACTAGTAGGAGCTGCTGAAGGAAGGATGGCGTTTAAGAATAATGGGGTTTCATCTTTATTATTGCCTCCATCAATTCCACCATCACTTGTAAAACTAAAGTCCCAACTCGAACTACCTCCCGTATTAGCTACTATACAGTTGGTAAATACTGAGTTGGCTGCAAATACACTAGCTGTGGCATTAATGGTAGTTGTAAAACCACTGGCTTCATTGTTCCAAAAAATACTATTTGAAAAGTTACCTCCTGCATTGTCATTGTACATTCCCCCTCCATCATCAACTGCAAGATTCCCACTTACGACACAATTAGTCATAAAGGTACTACCATCCGTATTGGCTAAACCTCCCCCATCACGACCACTCTTATTTCCGGTAATTAAAGTATTGATCAACTGAAGCCTTCCTGAAACCGTAAAAATTCCTCCACCATCGCTAGTTCCTGCTTCATTGCCGCTGATGATGCTATTCTCTATTCTTACTGTCCCATCAATATTGTACATTCCACCTCCTGCTCCTATTGGATTCAAATTACCAGAAACAACTATATTCTTGAAACTTGGGCTTCCTCCTTCATTGAAAATTCCAGCACCAAAACGAGCACTATTTCCTAAAAACTTAACATTAGCAACCGTTGGTGAAGCAAAATCATCATTAAACATGCCAGCTCCACGGTTGATAGTCAAAGAAATACTCTCCAAGTCAGCATTCCCCGCTGTAACAGTAAAACCATCTAAGATGGTGGAATTATCAATACTTCCACCAAACGTTTTTACTACATTGTATGCATTGGTTCCATTGCCAGTTAAAGTAGAAATATCAGTAACAACTGGTGTTTGATTATCATTTTGATCTATATCTCCACTTAGTATCGTTACATTATTATCAAAATCTCTTTGTGAAAGCATTGTCTCAGTTCCATCAAAGCCACCATATATTGCAACATCAGGACACAATTCGAATGTACTATTTCTATCATTATCAACTTTGGTCAAACCTTCATCCGGATAGTAAGTGCCTTGTGCTACCCAAATTTCTGTAACTGAAGAGCAAAAGCAAGCTTTAGTCAACCCATCTTGAAGATTATCGAATGCGGTCCCCCAAGTTGATCCATCTCCGGCTGTGCCATTCGCCTGGTTGACATAAACCACTGCATTAGGTCCGGTAGGACAAGCTAAACTTAGTTGTTCATAAGCTCCAATGTCAATGGTGGTTTCCTGGATTCTTGTATTGCCATCAAGATCTGTAGGAATATCCGAAATAAGTTCTGTCCCGGAAAGCGTCCCATCTAAATCAATGGTATTAGATCCCATATTTATTGCTGGTGAAAAATTAAATACTCGGAAATCGCCAGCACTGGTTGGAGCATTAAAAGTTAGCGTAGGAGTCAAAAAGAAAGGGTTTTCATCTTTGTTGTTTCCGCCATTAAATCCAAAAACAACATTCCAAAATCCACCTTGAAGTGCATTGGCTACAATACTATTTCTAAAACTTACATCATCAGCAGAAGCAATATTGGTAATTGTAGCGTCAGGAGTATCCGTAGAGCCATTTGATTCGTTATTCCAAACGATACAATTGGAGTAAAAACCAAAAGCATTTTCATTGTAGATTCCTCCTCCATCAGCAGTGGCAAAATTACCACTGACTGCACAATTGGTTATAAAAGTACTTCCATCTACAGTTGCAAAGCCACCTCCATCTCTTGCAGATTTATTTCCAGTAATTAATGTGTTGATTAGTTGAAGTGTAGATGAAAAACTGAAAATTCCACCACCATCACTACTTCCTGCTTCATTGCCACTAATAATGCTATTAATTATCCTTGGAGATGTATTATCATTGTACATACCTCCCCCGGCTCCCAATGGATTAAGGTTTCCAGAAATGATAACATTCGTAAATTGAGGTCTACCCATTTGGTTATATACACCACCTCCAAATTGAGCAGCATTACCTTGAATTTTTACATTAGATACATTTGGTGATGCGCCGTCTCTATTATACATTCCTCCACCTCTTTGCTGTTCATCAACTGAAGTAAAAACCTCTCCTCTACCAGCTGTGATGGTAAATCCATCCAAAATAGTTGTATTGGTAATGCTACTTCCAATAGCACTAACTACTGTGTAAGCATTTGAACCATTGCCTGTCAAAGTAGAAATATCTGTAACAACTGGTGTTTGTGAATCATTTTGATCAATATCTCCACTTAAAACCGTTAGATTATTTTCAATATCTCTTTCTGAACGCATGGTTTCAATTCCGTCAAAACCACCATAAACCGCTACGTCCTCACACAATTCAAAAGTATTTGTACGATCATTGTTTATTATTCCTATACCTTCATCAGGGTAGTAAATACCATCTGCTACCCATATCTCTACCGGATTACTGCAAGCACAAGCTTCGTTCAAAGCATCTTGCAATTTGTTGTAAGCAGACCCCCAAGCTGTACCATCTCCCCCACCGGCAGCATCTGCATCAACATAGATGAGTCCATTGTCACAAGCTGTCATTAAGGACATAGCTGATGCACTTCTTCCTTTGTCTTTATTCAAAGTAGAAGGAGTACCTAAAAAGAAAAGGGATATTATGAGAGTCGACAAAACATAGAGAGAAGGGCTTCTCCCTGTAGAGGAGATTTGTGTAGTGCTATAACGAATATGTGTCCAAATCAAGTTTGGTAAATGTCTTTTCATGAGAATCTTATAATTTGTCTGTCAGTGAGTTAGCTACTCACTTTATATTTAATCCGTTGTCATTACAACAACATTGAGATCTTATCGAATTATCTATAGGTCGTATTTGTAAAAATACAATTCGAAAAATACAAAATAAATCTCAGAGATTAGCGTTTTGGCGTACCTAATCTTAAAAATACCTAAAACTTAAAGGTGGGTATAAGTAAATGGTAATCAGGAGAGAACATATTTATGTGGTGATGTGGTGATGTGGTGATGTAAGTTATCACCAAATCACCAAATCACCATTTCACTATTTAATCAAGCTATATTCGTATATACTGCTTGTACATCATCGTGCTCATCAAACTTATCCAGCATTTTTTCGATATCTTCCATCTGCTCATCTGAAAACTCTTGAGGAGAGGTGGGTAAACGACGGAGACGGGCTTTTTCCATTTCGATCTTGCGTTCTTCTAAAGCAGAAGTCAGGCTACCGAAGCTGGTGTAGTCGCCATAGATGATGACCTTATTTTCTTCTTCATCGTATTCTATTTCCTCCAGGCCAGAATCGATTAGCTCAAACTCTAGTTCTTCGATGTCCATCTCTTCTGTTTTATTGAATTCGATAACAGCTTTGCGGCTGAATAAGAATTCAAGAGAACCTGTTGGTACCAATCCACCTTTAGCTTTAGAGAATATGGCTTTCACATCGGCAACTGTACGGTTGGTATTGTCTGTAGCACATTCTACGAAGACCAATACACCATGTGGACCTTTGCCTTCATAGTTGAGCTCTGTATAGTCTACAGCATCTTTACCAGCAGCACGCTTTATGGCATTTTCGATATTATTCTTAGGCATGTTTTGAGCCTTGGCGTTTTGGATAGCCAACCTCAATTTCGCGTTCATATCCGGATCAGGGCCACCTTCTTTGGCAGCTATTGTTATTTGTTTTGCCAGTTTTGGGAATATTCTTGACATGCGTCCCCAACGCTTTTCTTTGGCTTCTCTACGGTATTCAAATGCTCTACCCATGACAAATGGAATTTGTTTGGTTATTTTCTTTATTTTTCAGCGCTCAAAAATAATAATTGAAGCTTTCATAAGCAAATACTCCAACTCTTTTACCATGGAGTGTCATAGAGTTTAATGGAGGGAACTAAGTTGAGTGTTTCTTGTTGACAAATTGTATTCACCAAAAAAACAACCTTCTGTACTATGGACTACTATGCAATAGCTGTCATTCTTATTGTATTAGCTGCTGTTTTTGGCTATATCAATGCCCGTTTTTTAAAGTTACCCAATACCATTGGATTGATGATTATTTCTATTCTTTTCTCTGTCGTGTTGATGGGAATAGGGATTGTGGATAATAACTTCCTAGAGTGGGAAATTAAAATCATAGAGCAAATAGATTTTAAGACTTTGCTGATGGAGGGAATGCTGAGTTTTCTCTTGTTTGCGGGTGCCTTGCACATAGATTTCAACCAGTTGAAATCACAGGCCATTCCCATAATAGTTTTTGCAACCATAGGAATTTTAATCTCTACTTTTCTAGTAGGAGGAGCTAGTTATTACATCCTTCAAGCCATTGGTTTGCCAACTAAATTCATTTACTGTTTGTTGTTTGGTGCCTTGATCTCTCCAACTGACCCGATTGCTGTCTTGGGGATATTAAAAAAAGCGGGAGTTCCGGCGCAGTTGGAGGCAAAAATAGCCGGGGAAAGCTTGTTTAATGATGGCATAGGTGTCGTTATCTTTATCACCATTTATGAAATTGCAAAGTCCGGTGGTGGAGATATTCATGCCGCTGAAATTGGTAGGTTGTTTCTTGAAGAAGTGGGCGGAGGATTATTGTTAGGATTTGGACTTGGGTTTATTTGTCACTACTTAATGAAGTCAATAGATAACTATGAAGTGGAGATATTGATTACGCTTGCAGCTGTTATGGGCGGTTATTTCCTAGCGATGAAATTGCATTTTTCAGGCCCTCTAGCCATGGTGGTCGTTGGTCTGATGATAGGCCATGATCGCTTTAGAACAAGCAGTATGTCTGAAATGACAGAAAAATACATTGATCAATTTTGGAAGTTGTTAGACGTTCTCCTTAATGCCATCCTTTTTGTTTTAATAGGCTTAGAGATAGTCATACTCACCCTCAATCAACAATATATCATTGCAGGCTTAATTATGATTCCTGTAGTGCTCCTCTCAAGATTTACAGCACTTACCTTACCCATCAAACTCATGGAACGTCGACTCGAACTCATCCCTGGGACCAATATCATCATGACCTGGGGAGGCCTTAGAGGAGGGATTTCTATAGCACTAGCGCTTTCTTTAACCGCTGATATGCCAAGAGAATTGATCCTTACGATGACTTATATAGTCGTGATTTTCTCCATTATTGTACAAGGTTTAACAATGGAAGGAGTTGTGAAGAAGGTATTGGCGTAGCCATATTTTCATGCTGTTATGTTGTTATGCTGTCATGTTATCATGCTGTCATGTTATCATGCCGTCATGTTATTATGCTATCATGTTATTATGCTGTCATTTGATGGTAATAATAATATGACAGCATAACAACATAATAGCATTTACTTTTTAAGCGTCGGATATTTAATTCCCAACTGTTCTAAATAAGAGTCATACTTTGTTTCATCATAGTAGAAAGGCTCCAATTTAGGTTTGAATTCTTCCATGATGCCAGTATTAAGATAGATAGCTGGTTGGTCTTTTTCAGTGACCATTGGAATGTATTGTTGTTTCATACCTTGTTCGTTTTTGAAGTAATCCCAGGCTTGATCTACCAGTTCGGGTTTCATAAATAAATCCAGGAGTGTCATAGCTTCTACTTTTGCACCGGCTACTACGCCTTTGTGTGCGATGGGTGTTGCCATTGAGATAGCATTAGACCAATGGTGACCTTGTAAGCCAGGAATATTAGAAGGGAATCGCAAAGTAATCGTCGGAAGCTTCCAGGAAATGTCGCCGATATCATCAGATCCGCCGCTAATAAAATTCTTAACTGGCAAGCCAATGGGGTCTAACTCAATATCCAAGCCATTGGTATCTCTTGGTGAATTTACTTCACGTTGAACCGCCCTTGCCAAAATCTGATCTTCTTCAGACCATTCCGGTAAGCCCACTTCTTTGATATTTTCATGCATAGCTTCTGCCATGGGTTGATTGAAGTGTCTTGGCCATGCAGAACCCAATACATTACGACTTACTTTGGTACGGGTCATCATAGCTGCACCATCTGCAATTTCATTGGCTCTGGTGTAGACTTCCATGATTTTAGGATAAGTAACATGTCTGAAATAGTACCAAATGGAAGCTTTCGAAGGGACTACATTGGGCTGGTCACCACCATTATTGATGACAGAATGAGAACGGTGGATGGGGTCCAAGTGCTCCCGTGCATATTGCCAACCAATATTCATCAGTTCTACTGCATCCGCTGCACTTCTGCCTCTCCACGGAGAGCCGGCTGCGTGTGCTGCTTCCCCTTCAAAAGTATACTCCACTGAGATCAAACCTGTACCTCTGGCTTGACCATAACTTACAGTCATATTACTGGAAACATGAGTAAAAATACACAGATCAACTTCATCAAAATAGCCATCGCGAGTGAAGTAAGCTTTTGTTCCTACTAATTCTTCTGCTACTCCCGGCCAAAGTATAAGCGTCCCTTGAATGCCTTCTCTTTCCATTATTTCTTTTACAGTAAGTGCTGCCACAATATTCAGTGGAGAACCAGAATTGTGACCTTCTCCATGCCCCGGTGCACCTTCAACTATGGGGTCGTGATAAGCTACACCTGGTTTTTGTGACGCCTTTGGAATGCAATCCAGATCACTACCTAATGCAATGACCGGTTTGCCACTCCCCCATTTCGCCCACCATGCAGTAGGTACACCAGAAATGCCATGTTCAATTTCAAAACCATTTTCTTCAAGAATGTCAGTAAGGTACTTGGACGTTTCGACTTCTTGGAAGCCGAGTTCAGAAAAGCTAAAAACTTTATCAACCATAACTTGGGCCATTTTGGCGCGTTGGTCTATTCTTTCTTTAGCTTCTTGCTTTAATGATTCAATCTCTTCATTGGAATACTCAGCAGATTGTGCTTGTAATAAGGTAATGCTTAATGCTGCCGATAGCAACATTAGGAAAGTAATTTTCGAGTACATATTGGTCATGTTGTTATGTTATCATGCTGTAATGCTGTCATTTTCTAATGAACAACATTCCGTTAGCATAACAATATAACAACATGACAGCATAGCATCATAACAACTTGAGCTATTTTTTCTTGTTCTTCTGGACGTACTCTATTCTTCTCAGGAACAGACGAGCTTTACTTTGTTCAACCGGTTGAATCTCCAGGTCGCTTCCGTCTGGCATTTTGACGATTAAATCCTTGGGCTTGATTTTGAAAATGGTTTCTGTAAAATCAGGATTATCAGATGTAATGTCCAAGATGCCTTGCTTGTATCCAAAGTAGTAGAAATAACCTCCGGGCGATTTCAAATAGATGTACAAACGATCGTCTTCATTGGTAGGCATTTTGAATTCAATGAAACCTTCGACCATCTTATTGATTGGAATTCCATCTAAACTTGCTAATCCAATTTTATCCCCTTTAGGAATGAAAGATTGGTATTCGGCATCCCACTCCATTTCCAGCAGGCTGAAAAAGAAACTATATGGATTTACCCTTTTAGGCAATTCCAAATAACCGGAAGACATGAAGCTGATGGCTTCAGCTACTTCTGGAATATCTGGTAGTACTTGCTGTGCAGCCATTTTATAAAACTCAAGATCTGTTAAGTACGAAACATTTGGTGTAGCAAAAGAAGAACTGATAATATCGTCAGCTGCTATCTTCAATAACTTGTCCGGAACAGCCATAGTAATAGCCGCCATCATTTTTATGTCTAAAGGTGGTGGTGGCTCTTGATTTACAGTGTCTGCTTCTTCCGGCTCTGCCAACATCATCATGTTATCGTCGGGTTGTACCGGTTTTTCTTCTTTTGGTTTGCGGAAGTTCTTTGGAAACTTGGTGGTCAATGTACCACCTGCAGCCACTTGTATTAATTTCAAGCCAGATCCAATTTCCAATTTTCCTTCTCCCTCAATCTCTCCACTTTTATTTTTGAAAACCAACTTATTTCCCCTCACCTGATCGGCCATCACTTTGGTAGAATCTCCAAATATGAAATCATCTTCTTTATTATCATATTTAAAGTAGCCTTTGACAGGTAAAATAGGTCTGTCTTTTCTAAACATTAAAGGCATCATAATGGAAGGATAGGCATTCATGGTTTCCTTGCTCAGGAAAATACCAGTTGCCAGGCGATCTCCATCCGGTGACAAGGGTTTGTCAAAAGCGATTGCTAAGTCTTTTTTATCTCCTTCAGATTTTACAGAAAACCAGTAGCTCAAGGGAAGTTTATCAGCATCTAATTTTGCAAAGCCATCAAAGAATAAGTTTTTAGAATCAGAAGACAACCGAATCGTTCCTTGATACAAGGTCTTGAAATCAATGTAAAAGTTTTGATCCTCAGCAACAATACCTTGGGATCGAGTAGCTGTTCTTTTTTCACTC
>JBCBCD010000080.1:0-241 GCA_038530915.1 Bacteroidota bacterium | reverse complement strand
CTACAATATTTGCGAATTCTATTTCCTGCTCTTTATCTGCTACATTGTATTCATAAAATCCACTACCTACATAATCTTTTCTACCCATGATATCTACTGTAGCTCTATTGATGACGTGATATTTAGTCAAGGTATCAGCGATAATTTTCGCATTGGTCAACTTAGCCATTTGGCCACCTGGTTCTATAAAGACTTTGCCACTATCCGGATAGATAAATGCATCGGCAGAAATGATACTCGG
>JBCBCD010000079.1:4192-13377 GCA_038530915.1 Bacteroidota bacterium | reverse complement strand
TTCAAAATCATGGGACAAAGCTGTTGCTGACGGATTTGTACCCGGTGAGACCCTTTTTAGTATTGATGAAGCTGCTGAAAAAGGGACCATTATTCAGTACTTGCTTTCTGATGCTGCACAAATTGCAGTTTGGGAAAGACTTAAAAAGCAGTTAACACCTGGTAAAGCTTTGTATTTTTCACATGGCTTCGCGGTGACCTATAAAGAACGTACTGGTATTATTCCTCCGGCAGATGTAGATGTTATCTTGGTTGCGCCTAAAGGTTCCGGAACATCTCTTCGTCGCATGTTTGTGGCGGGAAGGGGATTAAACTCTAGTTATGCCATTTTCCAGGATGCTACCGGAAATGCTTATGACAGAGTAGTTGCCTTAGGAATTGGCATCGGATCAGGATATTTATTTGAAACTTCCTTTCAGAAAGAAGTATACAGTGACCTTACGGGTGAAAGAGGTACTTTGATGGGTGCTATTCAAGGCATCTTTGAAGCTCAATATAACGTATTAAGAAAAAGAGGACACTCTCCTAGTGAAGCATTCAACGAAACCGTTGAGGAATTGACACAATCTTTGATGCCTTTGGTAGCAGAAAATGGAATGGACTGGATGTATGCCAATTGTTCTACTACCGCACAAAGAGGAGCATTAGATTGGAAAAATAAATTCCGCGATGCAGTTGCTCCTGTATTTGAAGAATTATACGATAGTGTAGCTTCTGGAAATGAAGCACAAAGATCTATTGACTCAAATAGTCAAAATGATTACAGAGAAAAACTAGAAGTTGAACTGGCAGAATTAAGAGAAAGTGAAATGTGGAAAGCTGGAAGAACAGTAAGAGGTTTGCGTCCTGAGAATCAAGAAGAAGAAGTAAAAGCTTAGAAAATAGCTTGGGGGCCTAGGCCCTCAAGCTATTATAAAATAATAAAGAATGTCCGTTTTAACTACCGATCCACTCGTTAGCGTTGAGAATATATACAAAGCAAAGGTAAGGCTGAGAAATGTTGCCGAACAGACTCCTCTCATGCTCAATTACAACCTCTCCGAGCATTACGGTGCACAGATTTACCTAAAAAGAGAAGACTTACAGGTCGTTAGATCTTATAAAATACGTGGAGCTTACAACAAAATGGCCTCCACCCCATTAGACCAACTAAAAAATGGTATTGTGTGTGCCAGTGCAGGTAATCATGCACAAGGTGTAGCACTTGCCTGCCATAAATTAAAGGTAAGTGGGAAAGTATATATGCCTATCGTTACGCCACAACAAAAAGTACGCAAGGTGAAAAACTTTGGCCGCAAACATGTTGAGGTGATATTGGTTGGTGATACATTCGATGATGCTTACCACGAAGCCTTGAAAGACGCTGAAGAAAATAATAAACTATTCATCCATCCTTTCAATGATGAAAAAATAATTGAAGGACAGGGTACGGTAGGTCTTGAAATTTTAGAAGACATCAATGTACCTATCGATTATTTATTCATCGCTATAGGTGGAGGCGGATTGGTATCTGGTGTTGGTAGTTATTTTAGACAACTAAGTCCATCTACTAAAATCATAGGTATAGAACCTAAAGGTGCTCCAGCAATGTACGAATCGCTTAAAAAAGGTGAAATAGTCAAATTAGATAATATCGATAGCTTTGTTGATGGTGCCGCAGTAAAACAAGTGGGGGATAAAACCTTTTCTATTGCTCAAAAAGTAGTAAATGATATGCTATTGGTAGATGAAGGTAAAGTTTGTAGCACTATCCTTAACCTATACAATGAGGAAGGAATCGTAGCTGAACCTGCAGGCGCGCTAACTATAGCTGCTCTAGATCAATACAAGGATCAAATCAAAGGCAAAAATGTAGTCTGTGTGATCAGTGGAAGTAACAATGACATTACCCGAACAGAAGAAATTCGTGAAAGAGCCTTGTTGTACGAAGGGAAGAAGCACTATTTCCTTATTCGATTTCCACAACGTGCCGGTGCCTTAAGAGATTTCCTCAATAATGTACTTGGACCAGATGACGACATCACTCATTTTGAATACACCAAAAAGCACAACAGAGCTACTGGACCAGCTATGGTAGGTATTCAATTGCAAGATCACAGTGATTATGCTGCACTCATACAACGTATGAATGACCATAAAATTGACTACCAGGAGTTGAATGGTACCGGAATGTTGTTTGATGTATTGGTTTAGGTATTTAGAAAAAAACTAATTCCAAATTCCACTCTTTTCAAATAAATCAATTTCACTTTGCCGAAGGCTGAAGTGCATATGCTTAAATATCTAAACGCTAAACATCTAAACCAATTTCTTTCACAAGATCCCACACCGCGATACCCACACTCACAGAGACATTCAACGAATGCTTCGTCCCAAATTGAGGAATCTCCAAACAGTAATCCAACAATGGCAATACTTCATCTGAGATGCCTTTGACCTCATTGCCAAATACTACTGCATATTTTTCATTTTTCTTGGCGTGAAAATCTTGCAACCAAGTTCTTTCATCTACCTGCTCCACACCCAGTATGGTGTAGCCTTCTGCTTTTAATTCTTTTACAGCTGTAACTGTATCTTCATATTTTTTCCAATTAACAGATTCAGATGCTCCTATTGCCGTTTTGAGAATTTCACGATGGGGAGGACTTGCTGTAATACCACAAAGAAACAATTTTTCCAATGCAAAAGCATCCGCTGTACGGAAAGCAGAACCGACATTCAGGGCAGATCGTATGTTGTCCAAAACGATCACCACTGGATACTTTGGTTTTTCTTTGAATTCGGTGATCGATATTCGGTTTAATTCTTTTAGAGATAATTTACGCATCAGTCCTTTTTTTTATAGAGAATCATCTTAATCCCTCTTTTTTTCTTAGTAATAATAGGTAACCAATTGTTCTCGAGTCTGTCCAGTTCTTCGTCAGTGAAATCGTTCATGATATTAGAGTACAGAATATAGACCTGTTGGTTTAAATCTTTTTTCGAAAACCCCTCTTCCCTACCCGATAAATCTCGATGTTTAAAAGCTCCAATATCAGGAAAAGCTGTACCTATTTCTGAAAAGGAAATATTTTGAGTTTCAACCTCTGTTATCATTTCTTGTCTCAATTGATAATATGATAAATGAGCCAATGTGCTATCCCAGCCCTGTGATATTTTATCAGGGTATATCCAGGTATTTCCCCATATGAAAGCTCCTAAAGCAATACTTAAGCCTATTCTTTTTAAGGTTTCACTTTCGATTTCGGAAAGCAGATAGAGAAAAAGAAAATTAAAGGCCAGCATGGAAGGAAGTAAATATCGATTGTGCTGAAGCAATTTGTACAGCAAAAAAGTGACAGATAAACTCAGCGTTAAAATCAGAAAGGACAAGAGCCAGAATTTCAACAATGAATCAATTTTCTTATAAAAAGCCCCCAAACCTCCCTTTCTATTGAAACGAAATAACAGGTAAAATAAACCTCCCCAGAGAATCACCCGCCCAAAATCTAAGAAACGCCAAATTAACACTGCTGCATTTCTAAGCACTCCTTTTGCATCTGCTTTTTTGAAGCCAGGTGCCCAAGGCGATTCTTCATGATAACCAATCCAGCCTGTAGCTAAATAATGATGAATCAAAAAAATAAGTGCTGAGCCACCTGCCAAGAAATATGGAATCATTTCCCTGAAGAGAAAAACTAAGCTTAATTTTTCTTTTTTAACCAACACTTTCCAAAAGATGGTAATGATATACAAAGCAAGTACAATCATCATCCCCCTTGTACTCGTCAGTGCCATAATCAAATTGAGAAGAACAAGTAGCCATTTTCGATCCTCAGTAATGGCTATTGTTGCCCATACTAAACAAGTGATTAATAGCAAATCAGGACTCACTAAGACCATTTGTCCAGCCAAGAAAGGATCAAAGATCAACACCCCAAAAGCAAGCATATACAATAAAGGATTGTTGAATATTTTTTTCACCCAATGCAGTAGGCCTATCATCAAAGCTAAGATGAAAGGAAACATTGCCCAATGGCTTACCTGTAAGCTTTTTCCAAACAAGGTCCATACTATAGCCAAGTATTTTCCAAATAAGGGTGGATGACCACTATCAATCTCTGTAGGGAGTATAAACTGGCCAAGTGGTTGTTCGTAAAACCATGATCCATGTTTACCAGCTAATTGCACCGTATCCCAGAAAAAAATATTGTCCTGAACGAAAAATACGATCAAAGCTGCAATGACAGTCAATGAAAACCATTCCCATCCTTTGATGCTTGTCATCCTTTCTGATTTTCAATACAAGCTTTTACAAAAGCAACAAAAAGTGGATGTGGTGCTTCAACAGTACTTTTAAGCTCTGGATGAAATTGTACGCCAACAAACCATGGGTGGTCTTTTACTTCGACTATTTCCACCAAGCCTGATTTGGGATTGATTCCACTACAAATCATACCACCATTTACGATTTGGTCCATATAAACATTATTGAATTCAAACCGATGGCGATGACGTTCACTTATTTTTATCTTTTTGTATGCTTTGTGCGCTTTAGAACCTTTTGTCAGATTACAGTCATAAGCTCCTAACCTCATAGTAGCTCCTTTCTTAGTAACTTCCTTTTGGTCTTCCATCAAATCAATTACCGGATGAATGGTATCAGGATGTGTTTCAGAAGAAGAAGCCCCATCTAGCTCGAGTACATTTCTTGCGTATTCTACAACAGCACATTGCATGCCAAGGCATATACCGAAGAATGGAATCCTATTTTCTCTAACGTATTGAATAGCGTTTATTTTCCCTTCTATCCCTCGTTCACCAAAACCAGGAGCAACCAGGATACCATCAAATTCTTTCAATTTTGCTGCTACTTGTTCTTCTTCATCTTCTAATACTTCTGAGTGAATGGGTTCTACTACTACTTTGCATTCGTTGACTGCTCCACCATGAATAAATGCTTCGTAAATAGACTTATACGCATCTTGTAATTCGTTGTATTTCCCAACTAGACCTATTTTTATGTTGTGCTTAGGACGTTTTAATTTTCTTAGAAAAGTATTCCAATGCTTTAAATTAGGTTCTTTCAGATCTTGTAACCTCATTTTTGACATTACAGTAGTATCTAAATTTTCCTTACGCATAAGTATTGGAACATCATAAATCGTCTCGGCATCGATAGCCTCAATTACAGAGCTTACTTCCACATTACAAAACAAGGCCAGTTTTCTACGAATATCCATACCGATGGGATATTCAGTGCGGCATACCAATACATCAGGCTGTATTCCGGCATTCAACAATTCTTTTACAGAATGTTGTGTGGGTTTTGTCTTTAACTCCTTGGCCGCCCTAAGATAAGGTACCAATGTAAGATGTATAACCAGGCAATTGTCATTGCCCAACTCCCATCTCATTTGTCTTAAAGCTTCCAGATAAGGAAGCGACTCGATATCCCCTACTGTTCCTCCTAATTCAGTGATAATGATATCATAATCATCCGAACTACCTAACAATTGTACTCTTCGCTTGATTTCATCCGTAATATGAGGGATTACCTGTACGGTTTTTCCAAGGAAAGCACCTTCCCTTTCTTTAGTAATTACTGTTTGATAAATCCTACCGGTAGTTACATTGTTAGCCTGAGAAGTGGGAATGTTTAAGAATCGTTCATAATGGCCTAAATCCAAATCCGTTTCAGCCCCATCATCTGTAACATAGCATTCACCATGTTCATATGGATTAAGTGTACCGGGATCGACATTTATATAAGGATCAAATTTTTGAATGGTTACTGAAAAGCCTCTTGCTTGTAATAGTTTGGCAAGAGAAGCTGATATAATACCTTTACCCAGGGAAGAAGTTACCCCACCCGTAACAAAAATGTACTTGGTCATTGAATGTATATTTGTCTTTTTGCAGGTTTATTGTAGCCTCTCATCAAATCAGGCGAAGCGAGATAGCTTTCTAAGAAAAGCATACTATACAACGGCTAGAACAACCTTACTAATAGTTACGGGATACAAATATAGCTAATTTAATATGGATATTCACTTTTTGAAAAGTGCAAAAATATTCTTGTATCTTCACCTTATCCAAGTAACCTTCTAGGTTTCATACAAAATCCACAAATATTGACTGAGTTACGAAATTATGTTTCACTAATATTTCTAGCTCAATACTTTAGGCAAAATTACTTCTCCACAAAGAAACTAACAGATCGCAAAAATTAATCTCTATTTAACGTTGGGTTAACTTCTATTAATCACCTTTGCAGGGCATTAAAGTATGTGCTAAACATCTATTATGGCCGTAAACTTTGAAAATCCAAATTTGCCGAAAGTAAATATTGTTCCACGCCTCTCAAGGCTACTCAAAACTAATTATGCAATACAATACAGTACATTACTATCTCTAATTTTATTGTTTATTGAATTGATCTACAGTCAAATTACAAATAGTTTATTGCTTTTCACTGTTGCACTTGTACAGCTTTCTTTAACGGCTTTTCTTCTTTTTACAGTTTTCATCAGAAATGGAGAAAACATCAAATCTAGACTGGTGAATACGCTCCTCAACTGTTTAGTACTAGTCTTACTTACAGGGATCATTTTTTTCGAGTGCTATGAAAGATACACCACTCCTATTGACATTCATTCGAATGCCGCTTTGCTCGTAGCACTTTTTGCCTTCATGGGCAACTTACTCATTATAAGGATGTTGTGGCGCACCAACTTTTTGAAGTTGAAATTTGGCAGTTTCAGACTCCCCCTTCAGGGAATTGGCATCCTTTCCATTACAGTATTACTAGGTACAGCTTTAATTACACTAACAGATTACTATCTATTGGATGTGCTCTTTAGTCTTCTGGTAGGTATTTCAATATTTATACGTGCAGGTTTCATGATGATAGATGCTTATTGGCACATACATGAAATGGCATAGATCAAGGGTGTTTTCAGTACCAACAAACAACTGAAGGTAAGTTGTTTCAAACACTAAACATCCAAATAAACAGGCTTTTTACACGGAGTTAAATAAACATACACTTGGTATTCTTAAGTGATTATTGTAAACCAAACATTTCAATTATTATGATTCAAAAGTTTTACGCATTGTTGTTTTGCTTAGTGGCTTTTGCTACAGTTGCTACTGCGCAAACTACGCGTACAATCACAGATGCTGATCTTACGACTGGTGACTATACCTGGTCTAAGGATACAATTTACTTGTTGGATGGTAACGTCTTCCTTGAAGGGGGATCTCTTACTATTGAAGAAGGTACTGTGATTAAAGGTAAAGGTGCTCCTACTACTGGAGACATTTCTTCTACTTTGATCATCACTCGTGGTGCTCAAATCTTTGCAAATGGTACAGCAGATGAGCCTATCATTTTTACTGGTGAGTTAGATCAATTGGATGGTTCCCTAATGGCTACCGACAATCAATTATGGGGTGGACTTATTATTTTGGGTAATGCGCCTATCGGAGAAGATGTGGACATTGCTGTTAGTTTCCCTCAAACAGGTATTGAAGGTGTTCCTTCTACGGAAGCTAGAGCGATCTATGGAGGTACTGATGATGAAGATAATTCTGGTTCTCTTACTTATGTTTCCATCCGTCATGGTGGTTCTATCTTAGCTGGTGACAACGAAATCAATGGTTTAACCATGGGCGGTGTTGGTAGTAAAACAGTAATCAACCATGTTGAAGTTTTTGCTAACAAAGATGATGGTATTGAAATTTTTGGTGGTACTGTTAATTGTAAAAACGTTATTGCTGCATTTGTTGGTGATGATGGTTTGGATTTTGATGAAAGCTGGAATGGTTTCATTCAATTTGCTATGACGATCACTTATGATGATGCTATCTTAGGTGAGCACTCTGTTGAGTATGATGGTTCTGAAGATGCTTCTGGTACACAACCTAGAACTACTGGGCGTATCTACAACGCTACCTTCATCGGTGGTGGTGAAAATGGTGCTAACACAGACTCTAGAGGTCTTCGTCTAAGAAATGAGGCAGATGCTCAATTCTGGAACTGTATCTGGACGGAGTTCACAGATTATGTATTCCGTTGGGATGAAAATGCACGTACTTTGACTTTGGCTAACAACATCGTTGGAACTTTTGGTGGTGCTTTAGACAGAAACAACCGTGGTATCACTGGTTTCACTCAAGAAGATCCTACTTTGGCAGGTATCTCTTGGGATCGCGACGGTGGTTTGGATCCTCGTTTGGATGCTGGTTCTCCTGCTTTAACAGGTGCTGCTATTCCTTCTTCTAATGAAGATGGTACTTTGATTAAGCCACCTTTCCGTGGTGCTTTCGGTAACCAATTGAACTGGGCTGATGGTTGGACTGCTTTAGCTGACAATGGTTACTTCGGTGACTTGGCTACTCCCGAACCAACTCCTCTTGTTACAATCACTGATGCTGATATCGAAGCAGGTGGTACTTTGACTCTTGATCCTGCTAATGAATACCTACTAGATGGTAATGTATTCGTAGAAGATGGTGCTACTTTGATCATCCCTGCTGGTACTGTTATCCGTGGTCAGGCAGTTCCTTCTACTGGTGATATCTCTTCTACTTTAGTAATTGCTAGAGGTGGTAGAATCGAAGCTACTGGTACAGCGGAAGAGCCAATTATCTTCACTTCTGAATTGGATGACTTGAATGGTAACCTTCAAGCTACTGACAATCAGTTGTGGGGTGGTGTTATCATCCTAGGGGCTGCTCCTATCGGTGAAGACATCGACGATTCAGTTGGGTTCCCTCAAACGGGTATCGAAGGCGTTCCTTCTACGGAAGCTAGAGCAATCTATGGTGGTACTGATCCTGAAGATGATTCTGGTATCTTCACTTATGTTTCTATCCGTCACGGTGGTTCTATCTTGGCTGCTGACAACGAAATCAATGGTTTGACCATGGGTGGTGTTGGTAGTGATACTGAAATTAGTAATGTTGAAGTTTATGCAAATAAAGATGACGGTATCGAAATCTTTGGTGGTACTGTTAATGTGAAAAATGCTGTTGTTGCTTTCTGTGGTGACGATGCACTTGATTTTGATGAAAGCTGGAACGGTTTCGTTCAGTTTGCTTTGACGATCACTTACGATGATGCTATCTTAGGGGAGCACGCTGTTGAATATGATGGTTCTGAAGATGCTTCTGGTACACAACCTAGAACTACTGGGCGTATCT
>JBCBCD010000079.1:0-4092 GCA_038530915.1 Bacteroidota bacterium | reverse complement strand
AAGATGATTCTGGTATCTTCACTTATGTTTCTATCCGTCACGGTGGTTCTATCTTAGCTGGTGATAACGAAATCAATGGTTTCACCTTAGGTGGTGTCGGTTCAAGAACAACCATCAACCACGTAGAAGTATTTGCAAACAAAGATGATGGTATCGAAATCTTTGGTGGTAATGTTAATTTATACAATGTAGTAGCTGCATTCGTTGGTGATGACGGTCTTGACTTTGATGAAAGCTGGGCTGGAACTATCCAATATGCATTCACTATTACATATGATGATGCTATCTTAGGTGAGCACGCTGTTGAATACGATGGTTCTGAAGATGCTTCTGGTACACAACCTAGAACTACTGGTCGTATCTTTAATGGTACTTTCATCGGTGGTGGTGTAGGTTCAACAAACACAGACTCTAGAGGTCTTCGCTTGAGAAATGAAGCTCAGGCTCAGTTCTGGAACTGTATCTGGACGGAGTTCACGGATTATGTTTTCCGTTGGGATGAAAATGCGCGTGATTTGGTTTTGGCTAACAACATCGTTGGAACTTTTGGTGGTGCTCTAGACAGAAACAGCCGTGGCATTACTGGTTTCACTGAAGAAGATCCTGGATTATTAGGTATCTCCTGGGATCCTGATGGTGGTTTAGATCCAAGACTTGACTTCAACTCAGCAGCTGCTAGTGGAGCAATCTTCCCAGAAGGCGACTCAGTAGTAACTGTAGTAGATTTCCGTGGTGCATTCGGTGCTTTCCCTGAAAATGGAGAAGGTTTATGGTTGACCAGCAATATTGGAAATACTACTGATGGCTGGACGGCATTAGCTGAGTATGGCTATTTACCAAGTGCATTGACTACAAGCACTGTCAACTTGGGATCAAATGATGCAGGTGTAAATGTTGCATTGCCTTATCCAAACCCATCATTCACTGGTGAGTTGAATGTTGATGTTACTTTACCAAGCTCTTCAAGAGTAGCGGTAACTGTAATCGACATGAGTGGACGTGCAGTATACAGAACGGCTATGGGTAACTTCCCTGAAGGTAACAATTTGATCAAACTAGACTTAACTAACGTTAAGACTGGTGCATACATCCTTGCTGTAGAAACAGAAATGGGTATCGTAACTCGTAAATTTTCTGTAATGAACAAGCAGTAAGCAAAGAATTAATATTTAGATAAAGAAGCCGCTCACCAATTGGTGAGCGGCTTTTTCTATATTTGTGTCGTTTATACACAAACAAAAAATAAATAGCTGCTAAACAACTATCATACAGATAGTATTACATTCACTCATTTTCAAAGCGATTAACAAATGAAAAGATTTATACTTTTGTTAGCTACTTTAGTACCATTTTTTGCCATCGGACAAGGCTCAATCAGTGGTACTATCATCGATGAGAAATATACAGAGCCCCTCATTGGTGCCAATGTAGTAATCGAAGGAACCGCAATCGGTACTTCAACAGACTTTGATGGAAAATACCAATTTGAAGCTGAGCCTGGTACTTATACAGTAGTAATCAGCTATATTGGATATGCTGAGAAGAAAGTTGAAGAAGTTATAGTTAAAGATGGCGAGATAACCTATTTAGATGTTGCTTTATCTGATGATGCTGCTACACTCGATGTTGAGGTAGTCGTTAAAGCAAAGGTAATTGAGCGTTCCGAGAATGCCTTGTTGATGTTGCAACGCAAATCTGACAAAATACAAGATGGTATTTCTGCTCAAGAAATGAGTCGTTTTGCTGTTAGTGATGCTGCAAATGCCATGCAGAAAGTAACCGGAGCAACGGTAAGTGGTGGTAAGTACATCTACATCCGTGGTTTGGGTGACCGTTATTCTCTTTCACAGTTAAATGGACTGATTATTCCTAGTACAGATCCTTACCGAAACAGTGCGCAATTAGACTTAATCCCATCCAACTTATTAGATAATATCATTACAGCTAAGACGTTTACACCTGATCAGCCAGGTACCTTTACTGGTGGTAATGTAGACATTAAAACCAAAAGCTTTCCAGAACAAATGACTTTCAATGTATCTGTATCTGGTAGCTATAACACACAATCGCACTTTATTAATGATTTCTTGACACACAATGATGGCAATGGTGACTACTTTGGTTATGATGATGGTTCCAGAGATCGACCATCTCTTTTGAGTGATCCGGAAATCATTGAAGTTTTAAATACGCAGGCTCCTTTATTGGCCCGTTTGGATGTAGGTGGTAATGGTCAATCTGTAGCAGAGCGTTCTGATAGAGCGATGAGAGCTATGAACACTGAGTTTCAGCCAGGTACTACCAATACGCCTATCAATCATGGTGTATCTGTTTCTTTTGGTAACCAGTACTTAGTATTTGGAAAACCGTTGGGTGTGATCCTTTCAGCATCTGTAAGGCAAAATTACCAACAATTAGACAGTACTTTAAATAGAAGAGCCAACTGGATTTTGTTAAATCAAAATTCCGATACTCTTGAAAACCAAGGGGATTTTGTGGAAACCAGAAGTGAGTTTAACCCAAGAGTAAATGGTATGCTGGGATTGGCTTATAAATTAAGCGAACTAAACAGTATTACTTTCAATATGATTTACAACCACAATACCAATAAGACGTCAAGGTTCCTTAGAGGTGAGCGTCCGGATAATATCTTGTTGCCAGATATCTTAGAGGGACGTAACCTTGTATTCAATGAAAGGCTTTTGGTCAACTATCAACTAGGAGGTAAACATGTATTTAGTGGCCTAAATAATGCTGAAATCGAGTGGAAAGCCAGTTTGGCCAATTCTGATATGACTGAGCCTAATACACGGTTCTTTGAAAATCAGTTCAATACTGAAATTGGTGCTTGGTCTATACCTGCATCCAATGTACAACGTCCTTTCTACTTCTATCGTACTTTGGATGATCAACAGGTAGACTTTAAGGTAGACCTTACTATTCCTTTCTCTCAAACTAAGGGTAATAAATTAAAGTTTGGTACTCTAATCACTCAGAAAGAAAGAGATTTCTCAGAGTTTAGATATCAGATAGAAGAGCACTTAGGGTTTACAGAACAATATGCCGGAGATGTTGAACAGTACCTTAGAGATGACAACATCGGTTTGTTAAGAACGGATGAAATTGGTCAAAGAACGAGCTACATTTTAGGTAACTATTTGGTAGACCGTACTGAAGCACGGAACAACTACTCTGGTACAGAAGATGTAGCTGCTTTTTATGGAATGCTTACACTTCAGGTTTCAGAAAAAATAAAATTTGTGGGTGGGGCAAGAATTGAAAATACTGATATCGAAGTAATCAGTTTGGATACAACTAGACAAATAGGTACTATCGAAACTACTGATGTTCTGCCATCTTTTAACTTAATCTATGGATTAACAGAAGATATGAACATACGTGCTTCATATAGTCAGACATTGGCTAGACCGAACATGCGTGAGATTGCACCTTTTGAATCTTTTGATCCGTTGACACAAGAATTGTATTTGGGTAACCCTGATCTGGATCGTACGCTTATCCAAAACTATGATTTGCGTTGGGAATGGTACATCACTCCTGGTGAAATCTTTGCTATCAGTGGTTATTACAAAAACTTTGATGCGCCTATTACACAATTCTACCGCTTGGCTTCTTCTCCTGAGATTCAATTTACCAATGCTACTAGTGCAGAATTGTATGGTTTAGAAATTGAATTTCGTAAGAACTTGGCATCTTTAGGGGGGTTATTTAACAAGCTTAAATTAAATACCAATTTGTCGTTTATAGAGTCTTCAATGAGGGTTCCAAGAACAACACCGATTGACCCTGAAACCAGACCATTTGAGGGACAGCCAACCTACATTATTAACGCTTCATTGATCTATGAAGATCAAGAAAAAGGTGTTGATGCAGTAATAGCATTAAACTCTTTGGGAGATAGGTTGAATATCATTGGTAGAGAAGGTACTCCTGATATCTTTGACAGAGGTAGAACTCAGTTGGATTTCAGTTTTTCTAAGAAGATCAACGAAAACCTATCCGCTAGAGTTACCGCTCAAAACTTATTAGATGACAGGTTTTTGATTTCTTCAGAATATAGAGGACAGGAAT